>NZ_JAJSPA010000015.1:0-84931 GCF_021282295.1 Halomonas sp. G15
GGGGTGGCGGTGGCCATGCCTCACCCCCTTCCACCAAAACGCATGTCGAGTCGCGCGATGAGGCAGATCCTGAGCCGGAGGGGCCGGAGCGCTCGGTTCAGGTCATGGAGGTTCCTGGGGGGCTTCCGGCGCAACGCCGGCAACGCACGGTCGGGCTGCATCCGGATGAGATGCAGACAATGCGAGGGGTCACGTTCGTCGAGCGGAAAGCGTCGCCGACGGCGGGACATGACCTAGTCGACGTGTATCGGTATCAAAAAGGCCATTTGCACCACATCAGCCGTAACAATCAGCGATTGCCATATCGCTACGCCAGCCTCAGCCATATAGAGCTGGCTGTGGTTGCCCAGCAGGCCTACGACCTTTATGCAGGAAAGAAGAGATTCGAGGACAGGGATGCCGATGGGGAGCTGGCTGGCGTGCTCCTGATGCTGATGTTGTGGCTGGGCCGCCCGGTCGACCAGCTGCTGACGATGCGCATCTATTCCGGAAGACAGGCACTGCCGAAAAATCGTAAGGATCTGCTTGCCTATCTCCTGGAGGAGGAGGCCTTCGTATTACCGATCCCCTCGCCTGCGGCAGGAAATGCGCTTCAGGATGACGCCAAGCGATTACTGGAGCGCGCCGGCGAGGCGCCGCCTGCATTGACCGATGAGGTTGTGATCATCGGCCTCCCGGTGAGGGTGGGACAATTCATTTCGCGGATCCAGCGGCAGCATCAGAGACGCTCACGGTACGCTGAATTGTTTCCCGCCGATCGTCGGGAGGCCATCCACACCGCCATGTCTCAGGCCGTATCGACGATCAATCGGGCTCACCGTATGCGGCTGACTCCCTTGCGCATTTCCCAGACGCTGTTTGATGAGATCGTCAGGCACTCGAGTGACTGGGTGGATGGCTACCTGTTGACGGGGCATGCCTTCACCGTCACCGAGGTTGCAGCTCACTACCACAGCGTGCCGGCGACGTATCTCGAGTCACTGTTCTGTCGTGCCGTGGCATCGCTGCGTGACGCCCTGTATCGCCATCTCACTATCGAGGAGGCGAACGCTCTGGAGCCTGTTCGGCCTCCATCGAATACCGGGGACCATGGCAGTAAATTGAATATCCGGCCGCGTCTCGTGAGGCGGCTTGTCGACCATCTGCAGCATGAGCTCAGAGCGGCCCGCCGGTTACCACCCAGTGAGGAGGCGGCGCGCCAGGTGCATAACCACCTGGTGGCTTATATCGCATTCTGGGTGCTGTTCGCCACGGGCTACCGTGCGGTCAACGACCTGGTGTTTCGCTGGAGAGAGATCGACCTCGAGACCGGCCTGCTGGTGATATCGGACAAGGAACACGAGAGCATGAGCCAGTCGCGGGTTGTCTGGCTGTTGCCGCAGCTACGCGAGCAGCTGCACCTGTACGCCTGGCATCTGGAAGTGTTGCAGATGCAGCTCTATCAACGGGTCACCCTGTACGATCACATCGAGTCATTGTTGGGCGACCCGTGCCCTGACGTGCCGCTGTTGTTTTTCGTCAGCGAAAGCTGGCAGATGGTCAAAATATCTCCCAAGAATCTGCGTCGGCAAGTGCCGCTGTTCAGCCTGCCGATCAATGCTGGCCGGCATTACCTGCGCAGTCGACTGCGGGCGGAAGGATGCCGTGGAGAGCTGGTCAATGCATTCATGGGCCATGCCCAGCATGGGCAGGAGCCATTTGCGGCGCTTTCGACCCTGTCGCCCGTCTCGATGTTTGCCGAGCTGGCGCCGGTAATGGAAAAGCTGCGTCGTGAGGCCGGCTGGACGCCGCAGAGGGGGATGGCAGATGTCTGAGCCATTCAGCTCCGTATGGAAGGGCTGGAATCTCCTGGTGCTACCGGAAGCCGCTGGCGGCGCAGAGGCGCGGCGTCGGCAACAGCTGCGGCCACGGCAACAGGGGCAGCTCGAGGTGCTGGCCCGGGTCAATGAGTTTCATCCCGGGCTGGTCAGCGGTGAGCGCGACATCACAGTGCCAGATGACCTGCCTCAGCAGTGGGTGGATCACATCCTGAGCAAGGCAAGCGCTTCAGCGGCCGCGAGTCGCCACAAGGTGAATTTCCTGGTGCAGGGGCTGCGCCAGGGAGAGCGGCAGCTGGGCTGGAAGGTCAGGGTGCCTGCGCCCATGCACCATGTGCAGCCGGAGGCCAGCCCATTTACGCCTGACGCACTGGTCAGACTGAATGCCTATCGGGATTGGTGTCGCCTGGTGGAGGAGGGCCTCCAGACGGATCAATTCCACGACCTACTGCAGCAAGGCAATGGGCTCAAGGGGCATCGGCGCCTGGAGTCCGAGCACATCAGCTGGGGACTGTTGATGTACCTGGCCATCACCCGGGATGGCCTGCTGGCAAGGAAGGCGGTCAACTCGTTGCCACTGGCGGCAGCTACGCTGGCGACCTACGGTGGGACCTCCTGGTGCCTGCTGCATGAGTCGCCGCCTGAGGATATGCCTGAACCGGTGCCACCGCGCAGCCGCTGGCTGCTCGGAGCGTCGACGCTGGCGGTGCTGATGCGGCATCTCGACCGATATGGAGACCCACAGCAGCAGGCGAAGACCACCTCCTACAAGACTGCCAAGGAGTTCTCTGCCACTGCGTGGAGTGCCTTCTGCCGCGCCGTGGGGGCGGACAAGAGCATGACGCTGCCAGCATGTCAGGCGATGGCGGCTACCGCCTTGCGACTGCATGTGCCGCGTTACCTGGTGGATAGTGCCCTCGGCAAGCATGCAGTGACATCCATTGACGAGCCGCGGTGGCAGCAGCTGCTGTCGGGTGGGTATGTCCAGCACGCGGGGCTGGCGGAGGATGAGGAGGAGAGGCCACCTTTCCCCGGCAGCCAGCCGGCTGTGCCGGATATGCCGCTGGAGCGCGACCAGCCAATCTACAAGGCACGGGAGCTGTTGGCGGGCCTGCGTGGTTGGTTGAGCCCGACGCGGGAGACGAAGCGCCGTACCTACGCTGCCATCACCGCGCGTCTGGAGGAGACGCTTGCCGAGACCCGGCGCATGGTGCCCATTGCTGAATGGATCTGTCGTTGGCTGTATTACCTGCACGTGGACATGAAACGGAAGCAGTCGACGCTGCATACCTATCTGGGATCCGCTCTGCCGATATTGAAGTACATCGGTGATACACCGCTTTCGCCATCACGTCTCACCGAGCTGGTAGATGCCTATCAGCAGGTCATCGAGGAGGGCAAAACCGAGAAGAACCGTCACTATCGCTGGACAGTGCTACATGGCTTTCACAATTTCCTGGTCAGCGAGCTGGGGCTGGCCAAGGTGAAGATGGAGTTGGTGGGCAGTGGGGCGGGCGTCACCTACCATGCCGATGCCAACATCCTCTCGGAGACTGAATACCAGCTCGTGGCCGAAAGGCTGAAACTCATGGATCCCAGCATACTGGGCAAGATCCGCTACTGGGTCTGCGTCCTTGGGTTTCGTGCCGGGTTACGGATCGGTGAGGTACTCTCGATCCAGATCTGCGATGTCCAGCTCAAGAAACGGGTGCCGGATACCGATGTGGTGCTATTGGTGCGTGACAACGAATACGTTGCCAACAAGAGCTACAGCTCGCGTCGGCAGCTCCCCCTGCACCACTTGTTGACCGAGGAGGAGCTGGGGCCGTTCAAGGACTACGTCATCAATCGCCAAGAGATGTCGCGACACCCTCGTGTCATGCTGTTCGGCGAAGGCGGTGAGTCACTGGCTCCGTTGCGCGACGACAAGGTCTCGCCAGCGATTCATGAGGTGATGCGGCGCGTGACAGGGGATCCCAGTGTCCGCTTTCACCATCTGCGCCACTCGTTGGCCAACAATCTGCTGCTGGCATTCCATGGCATTCCGTCGCCCTGGGCGGCACCGGCTCACCTGAACACGTTATGGCATGAAATCACCGGGGGCGTGGTCTCGCGCCAGGGGTTGCACTTTATCGCCCAGGTCATGGGGCATTCATCTCCGGACGTTACCCTGCGCAGCTACTTGCATTGCACCGAGTGGCTAATGGGGCATTACCTGCAGCACGAGCCGCATTCGGTGGAAGGGGCGCGGCGCCCCTCGCCAGCCGCGGAGCTGGAAGCGCTGGCGGAACTGCTGGGGCTGAAGCCCGCGCGTGTTCGCAAATGGAAGCAGCGTTATGGCGAACGGCCGGCGATATGGTTGAGCAAGGCCTTCAAGGCGTGTCCTATCACCGATGTGGAGGACCGTGAGCCCCAGCCATTCCCGGCGCTTGCGGGCATCACCCCTGTGGAACACGATCGCCTGCATCACCTCTCGCTGGAGAGCCTGGAAACCCTGCTGGATGCCCGCAATCGTTACTCCTTTGAGGAGCTCGAGCGAATTTTCAGCTTGAGGGAAGGAGAGGTGGAGCGGCTGATACAGGCCGAGCGGCGTGTGTTGTCGCTACGGACGCGGCGCGGCAGCCGCGCCCACCGCCACTGTCGAGCCACCAAGGGCAAGCAACAGGCTGACGCGCAAACCGACCTGCCTCGATTGCCGCGACCCCATGCCGTATCGGAACGGCGTATCATCCAGGCCCTGTACCACACCATCTGGACGGACTGGTACGAAAAGTCGCCCGATGTGCTGCTCGAGCACTTGCGCTATTTCTACGCGTACCATCGTGCGACAGAGGGCCACGTGTGGATACGGGATGCCGATGCTGGGCTGGCATTTGTCAGTTGGGTGCTGAGTCTCCACTCCGGGGTGCGGGCCAACATCGAGGTGACCCCCACTGCGCGCTCGCCACTGACCGCAAAGCAGCAGCTCAGTGAGTGGAAGAAGCGCCTGCCATCGCAGCGGCACAAGGTGCAGTGGCGAACAAAGCCCACCGGCAGGCGTTATGCCAACGAACTGGGTACGGGCAACGTCGCGCTGCATGTGGTCAACGAAGGGAAAGAGCCGTTGAGCGTGTATCCCGTGCGCTATGTGCTGGTGATGGCGTGCATCGTGATGACTGCACAGCAAAGTGCTTAGGAGCGCTATCGCTCAGTAACAGAAGGTCGTGGGCCATAGGAGGGCCACCTTTTCTGGACAAATAACGGGTAAGCGGATTAAATGGTTGATCTTACCTTTGCATGAGAGTGAGACAGACCGGCATCTCATCGGATTATCTGGTTGATGCTTCACCTACTGCTGGTGCATGTTTCCTTCGCTAATTCCAGCAAGAACCCCACACGCCTCAACTTCCCGGTCATCGTTGCAACTCGCTCTCAGTGAAACGAGTTGTTTCTCAAGCGCTTGCAGAGCGGTTATCTGCGACCGCACATGAGAGATGTGATCATCGAGCAAGGCGTTGACGGCGGTACAAGGCTGATGAGGGTCGTCCTGATAGCTCTGTAGTTCGTGAATCTCAGCCAGTGACAGGCCCAGGATTCTGCAGCGACGGATGAAGGCCAGCCCCTCACCATGCTTCTCGGTATAGACACGGTAACCGTTGTCCTGCCGATCAGGCGGCGGCAACAAGCCCTGCTGTTCATAGAAGCGGATCGTCTGTGTTTCGACCCCTACCAACTGCGCCAACTGACCAATGCGCATCAGCCTCCTCCCCAACGGATTCTTTACTCTATTGACCTTATAGTAGCTTTATAGTTTTAAATGGTACCACAACATTGTTCAAGTGGAGTCGTATCATGAGCAAATCCTGTGGTGGCGCCTGTGGCGGTGATGCAACGTCCGCAGCGGATACCGATATACAGGCCTCCTCCGAGGCGCCAGGGAGATGGGTCAGTGTTTATGCCGTGCCGAAGATGGACTGTCCATCAGAAGAACGAATGATTCGCCTAGCCCTGAACGGCTTTGAGGAGATTCGGGCGCTGTCCTTCGACTTGTCGAACCGCCGGCTGAAGGTCGTGCATGACGGCGAGGTCGAGCCCGTCACCTCGAAACTGAAGACCTTGGGGCTAGGCGCCTCGCTTCAGGAAACCGTCGCTGCAAATCCGGAGACCATCAAGGCCGCCGAGTTTTCGGCAGCTTCTGCTAAGCAAGAATCCGGGACCCTGCGCTGGTTGCTCGGCATCAATGCACTTCTGTTCGTGGTGGAAATGACTGCCGGTCTGATCGCCCAGTCCACCGGCCTGATTGGAGAATCCCTGGACAATTTTGCCGATGCGGCGGTGTACGGGCTTGCCCTTTATGCGGTTGGACATAGCGTGAAAATGCAGGTACGTGCCGCGCATCTTGCTGGTGTACTGCAACTGATCTTGGCTGTGGGCGTGCTCGTAGAGGTGGTGAGACGCTTTGTATTCGGTAGTGAGCCTGAATCGCTGGTGATGATGGCTATCGCATTCGTCGCATTGATTGCCAATACCAGTTGTCTGCTGCTCATATCCAAACATCGGGAAGGCGGGGCGCACATGAAGGCAAGCTGGATATTCTCGGCCAACGACGTGGTGATCAACCTGGGGGTCATCACCGCCGGCGCCCTGGTCGCGTGGACCGGTTCCAATTATCCGGATCTGATTATCGGCACCATCGCGGGGGGCATTGTACTTAACGGTGCCAGACGCATTTTGGCGTTGAAGGGTTAAATAATGCTCATTATTGGCAAAAAGCTCTCGCCGTATGCCCTATTGTCCATATCGGGCCTGCTGGCAGCGTCTGATCAGGCTGTAAAGTGGCTGGTGCAGCAATCAATGGCCTATGGCGAGTATGTTTCGGTGACCCCGTTCTTTAACTGGGTGCACCTATGGAACACCGGTGCCGCATTCAGTCTTTTTGCGAATGGTGGAGGCTGGCAGCGCTACTTTTTTAGGGTATCCGGATTATCTGGTTGGTATGCGAGAGAGAAAGGTGGCCGACAAACTCAACCCACAACGGATTAGCTGGTTGATGGCTCGCTCAGTACGCTCACTTGCTAGAGAGCAGATACTTCACCAAACAGGCGATGCCCAGGACCAGCAGCAATAGTAGGGCAATTCCGATCACTGGCATTATCCAGCCCATCGCCCCCATCATCCCGCAATCGGGTAGTGTCGTGTTCATCGTGACAGAGCTCCCTGTGGTGTCCATGCCCAAAACCCGTGGTGCCGCCGCCCAGTGGCACCACGGTCGCGCTCATATCGTTCACCCGGCACAGCAGGACAACTGCGTCACATCCTTGGTGAAAGTCTGGGCACAGAGCTTGAGCCCTTCCACCATGGTCAGGTAGGGAAATAGCTCATTGGCGATGTCGTGTACGGTCATGCGTGCGCGTAGCGCCATCACCGCCGTCTGGATCAGCTCACCGGCTTCCCCCGCCACCGCCTGCACCCCCAGCAACCGGCCCGAGTCGCGTTCGGCCACCAGCTTGATGAAACCACCGGTGTCGAAATTCACCAGCGCACGCGGCACGTTTTCCAGGTCCAGCTCGCGGGTATCGACGCTGAAGCCTTGCTCGATGGCCTCGGCTTCCGTCAGGCCGACGGTGGCCACCTGGGGGTCGGTGAAGATCACCGCCGGCATGGCGCTCAGGTCCAGGGTGGCTTCGCCCCCGGTCATGTTGACGGCAGCCCGGCTGCCCCCGGCGGCGGCGACATAGACGAACTCCGGCTGATCGGTGCAGTCACCGGCGGCATAGAGCCCCGGCACCGTGGTGTGCAGATGCTCATCGACCAGAATCGCCCCACGTGCGGTTTCCACGCCGAGGCTCGCCAGGTTCAGGGCCTCGGTATTGGGTGTCCGTCCGGTGGCCACCAGCAGTTGATCCGCCCGCAAGGTGCCGGCGTTGGTGTCGACAATGAATTCATTGTCGGTGTAGTCCACGCGGCTCGCCTGGGTCTGCTTGAGGACCTCGATGCTCTCGCGGCGAAACGCCGCCTCCACCGCATCCCCTACCGCCGGGTCTTCCTGGGAGAGCAGGCGGCTGCGGGCCAGCACCGTGACCCGGCTGCCCAGCCGGGCGAAGGCCTGGGCCAGTTCCAGGGCCACCACCGAGGCGCCGATCACAATCAGCCGCTCGGGAAGGGTGTCCAGGGCCAGCGCACTGGTAGAGGTCAGGTAGGGGGTGTCGGCAAGACCCGGGATCGGCGGTACTGCCGGTCGGGCGCCAGTACCGATTAAGGCGCGGTCGAAGTGGACGACCTGCTCGCCGCCCTCGTTCAGCTTGACCATCAGGCTATGGGCATCGATAAACCGGGCCTCGCCGTGCAGGACCGTGATGGCCGGGTGGTCGCGCAGAATCCCCTCGTACTTGGCGTCACGCAGTTCCTCGACACGTCGCTGCTGCTGCTCGAGCAGCTTGGCCCGATCCACCACCGGCGCCTGGGCGCTCAGGCCTGCATCGAAGGGACTTTCCGTACGCAAGTGGGCAATATGGGCCGCGCGAATCATGATCTTCGAAGGCACACAGCCTGTATTGACACAGGTACCGCCGACGGTGCCGCGTTCGATCAGGGTGATCCGGGCGCCGCGCTCGGCGGCTTTCAGGGCCGCCGCCATGGCGGCGCCGCCGCTGCCGATCACCGCGATGTGCGGGGCGTCTTCATCACGGCCCTTGGACACCGATGCGCCTGCCGGGGAAGTGGGCCCACTGTTGGCCAGTCGAGCTTGGTAGCCAAGTCGGGTCACGGCAAACGTCAACGCCGAGGCCGGTGTCTCCGGATCAACGGCTACCGATGCCGTCCCCTGAGGATAGGATACCTCCACCGACTGCACGCCGGGCAGCTTCTCCAGGGCTTCCCTGACATGATCCGCACAGCGGTCACAGGTCATGCCACTCACGTTGAGTTCAATCATCACGTTTCTCCGAGTCTTCATTAGTAAAGCCGGCATCCTGCTTCCGCTTGTGGTATCGCGCGTAGAGAGGTAAGCCGATGGCCAGGGCGGCAAACAGCAGGTAATCGAGATAGCCTGCCAACGCGGCCAGGCCCGCCGTACCGAATAGCACCAGGGCGATTGGCGCGGCGCAACACAGCACCATCAACCCGGTGCCAAGCACGACGCTTAAAAATTTCTGCGAATCTTTCACGCTTATTCCTTCACCGTGGCGGGCAAGCTCGTAAACAACTCACCCGATGACCGCGATGTGCAGCTGCTTGATGTCACTCAGGGGGCGTATTCCTTGATTTGATAGAGCCGTTGTCACAACAGGCGTCGAACTGCTTCTTACGCCAAATCGCATAAATGGTCAGGCCGATGAAGAAGGCCAGGGCCGGCAATAACACAACGTCGAGATAGCCCGTCAGCCCCGCCAGGCCCACCGTGCCAAGCAGGATCACCAGGATCGGCGTAAAGCAGCACAATGCCACCAGGACGGTGCCGATCACGCTCACGCGCAGCAGGGGCTTGGGATTCTTCATGATCACTCTCGATCCGCTTGCGAGGATGTCGGGGTTGATGGATACCCAGCGTTGATGGTGGCCTCGGTCAATGCCTCCACCGACGTTCGGGCGTCGTCAAAGGTGACCACGGCCTCGAGATCCGCGTAGCTCACGTCGACTTGCGAGACGCCGTCCACCTTGTTGAGGGCGGCCTTGACGGTGATCGGGCAGGCGGCACAGGTCATGCCCGGCACCGACAGCGTCACGGTCTGCAGGGCCGCTAAGGCGGGCGTGCTGAGCAGGGCGAGTAGCGCGATGAAGGCGAAACGAGCTTTCATGGTAGATCTCCTTTTAATAGAACAGGGGCAAGATGTAGGGGAATACCAGGGCGATTAGCACCAGCAGCGATACGAGCCAGAAGATCGCCTTGTAGCCCGTCCTGACCCGTGGCACGGCACACACCTCTCCCGGCTGGCACTTTTCCACTGGCCGAAAGACGCGACGCCAGGCGAAGAACATCGCCACCAGCGCGACGCCGATAAAGAGCGGGCGATAGGGCTCCAACGCCGCCAGATTGCTGATCCAGGCGCCGGAAACGCCCAGCGTGATCAGCACCAGCGGGCCGAGGCAACACGCCGAGGCCAGGAGGGCCGCGACTCCTCCGGCGGCCAGGGGCCCTCGCCCCGTTTTAGATGTCCGCATTGACGATTCTCCTTTCGGGATGGGGGGAGCTACGATAAGGTTACTTCCGTAGCTTGGTACGGAGTCAAGCATCATGAAGAGACATGCAGATAAAGTGGCGGACACCATGACCATTGGCGGCCTGGCCAAGGCGGCCGGCGTCAATGTCGAGACAATCCGCTATTACCAGCGACGAGGGCTATTATCGGAGCCCGAACGCCCTCCCGGAGGTATTCGACGCTATAGTGCCGCCGATATCGACAGGTTGACGTTCGTGAAAACGGCGCAGCAGCTGGGCTTTAGTCTGGATGAGATCAGTGACCTACTTCGGCTGGAAGATGGCGCCCACTGTCAAGAAGCCAGTGCTCTCGCAGAGCACAAGTTAGGGGACGTTCGCGAGAAGATCGACAGGCTTGAAAGAATTGAGAAGGTGCTGAGCGAAATGGTCGACAGATGCCATGCACAACAAGGCAATATCACTTGCCCGCTAATTGCGTCATTGCATGAAGGGCTCAGAGAAGCAGAAGACCCAAGGGAGTAACTCACCTTCAGTTCGTTGAAAACAACGCGGTCAAAGAGTCGCGATCATCTATGGACCATGTCGACAAGGAAAGTTTGCATGACTAGCTTGCCTGACAACATCCTTCACCTTCCCGAGTACCACGTCCTAGGCACCAAGATGGAAGAGCATGATCTCCACTACCAGGTCGAAGCTCCTGAGCCTCTAGCTTGCGAGGAATGCGGCGTTGAGAGTGAGTTTGTCAGGTTCGGCAAGCGCGATGTGGCCTATCGCGACCTACCCATCCACGGAAAGCGGGTCACCCTCTGGGTGGTCCGTCGCCGCTACACCTGCCGGGCGTGTGGAAGGACGTTCCGGCCAGCTCTTCCGGAAATGGTAGACGATCACCGCATGACGCGGAGGCTTTACAACCACGTCGAGAAGGAAGCCTTCAATCACCCCTACGCCTACGTGGCTGATACCACGGGCCTCGACGAGAAGACTGTCCGCGAGATATTCAAGAAGAAGGCTGAGTTCCTGGCAGCCTGGCATCGTTTCGAGACACCCCGCTGCCTGGGGATCGACGAGCTGTACCTGAACCGCCGCTACCGCTGCATCCTGACCAACCTGGAGGAGCGTACCCTACTGGACCTGCTGCCCGGTCGCCAGCAGGACGCGGTGACGAGGCGCCTCATGAGCATGACCGAGCGCCACCAGGTCGAGATCGTCAGCATGGATATGTGGAAACCCTACCGCCGTGCTGTCCAGGCGGTACTGCCGCAGGCTCGCATTGTGGTCGATAAGTTCCATGTGGTGCGGATGGCCAACGAAGCCCTGGAGAAGGTGCGTAAGGGACTCAGGAAGGATCTGAAGCCAAACCAGCGGCGGACCCTCAAGGGCGATAGGAAGATCCTGCTGAAGCGTGCCCACGACGTTTCAGATCGCGAGCGGCTTATCATGGAGACATGGACAGGGGCCTTCCCTCAGCTCCTGGCGGCCTACGAGCACAAGGAGCGGTTCTACCACATCTGGGACAGCACCACCCGGCGTGATGCCGAAAAGGCGCTGGCCCGCTGGATTGACGACATTCCACAGGGGCAGAAAGAGGTGTGGAAGGATCTCGTCAGCGCCGTCAGCGGATGGCGCGAGGAGGTGCTGGCCTACTTCGAAACCGACACCCCAATCACCAACGCCTTCACGGAGTCGATCAATCGGCTGGCCAAGGACAAGAACCGCGATGGCCGGGGCTACTCATTCGAGGTGATGCGGGCCCGGATGCTCTACACCACCAAGCACAAGAAGAAGGTGCCGCAGATCAAGGAATCCCCCTTCCTGGGCAAGGCCACCATGACCTACAGCATGGGTCTTCCCGAGCCTGAGAAAAACTACGGCGTCGATCTATCAACCTTCTGGGAGAGTTAAGGGTTCGAAGGAGCAAGGGGGCTCCATCTACCACTTAATCCGGATACCCCAAGAAAACCATCGGTTACGGACTGCCGGACTTCGCAGAGGAACTCAACTACGGAGTCGATCTGTCAACCATCTGAGGGTGGTATCAGATTGATGGGGTGAATGTGCCCCATCAACCATTAAATCCGTATACCCTAAATAATTAGTCCTCGGTCCTCATCAGCCACCCCTCCACAGTCTCGGCACCATATTCTTCCTTCCACGCCTTCAGCGTCTTCTGGTTGCCGCCGCGGGTCTCGACGACTTCGCCAGTGTTCGGGTTCTTGTAGATCTTCAGCTTGCGCTTGGCGCGGCCGGTGCTCTTGGCGCTGCTGGAGCTCTTGTCAGCGGTATGCGTTGGATCCAGAAGCTTGATGACGTCAGCGGCTGACTTGTCGAACTCGCGCATCAGGTCTTCGAGGTGATTCTTGAAATCTAGCTCGGTCTTTAGGCGGTCGTCGTTCTTCAGCTTGTCGAGCTCGTCCTGCAGCTGCTTGAGCTGCTGTTCCTTCTGCATGTAGGTGTTGAGAATGGACATAAACTTCCTCGTGCTAGTGAATGTTGAGAAGGATTATGGTGGCAGCTTGGGTTTGAATCAATGTTCTTGGCCAGATAAACGAAGATGATTTCGGCTATGAGTGGGGTTTAGTGATTAGTGAGCCTTTGATGGCTGGGCCAGAAAACATCTCTCAACGGAATTAACATTTCTTGCTGTCTCCCTTGATGTGCTCGGCAATGCTGTGCCAGTTCTTTGATCTATTGGAGTGGCACGCATGGAGAGACACCACCCACGCCGCTGGCTGGCCGCCTTTGGCCTATCTGCCTGCCTGGTAGGCCCCGTACTCGCTGAGCCAGCCATCGAAGTCTTTACCACCGCTGGTGAGCCGGTCGTCAACGTGCCCTCGGGCGTAGCGGTCATCGAACTCGATGTGCCTGGACGACTGGATGCCCTGCTGTCTCAGCAGTTGCCCGCGGATCCTGACGTTGCTGCAGCCTTGATGCGCGAGCGCATGACCACGCCCGCGTGGCAGGAAACTGCTGACCGCTATGCCGATAGCTATCTCGGGCTGGCCAGGGCCTGGCAGCTGGGTGTCGAGAAAGTGCCCGCCGTGGTGATCGATGGTCGCCATGTGATTTACGGCCAGCCGGACGTCGCGGGGGCATTGAACGAAGCCGATCGCCTGCTGAGTCAGGAGAGCCGCCCATGATGCGCTACAGGACCTTGGGCGCTCTGTTGATTGGCGCTGTGCTGAGCCTGGGCGTAATTGAGAGGCCCGCCCAGGCGCTAACAACACCAGAGATTGTGGCGTCGTCGATTACTACTCAATGCCTGGACTATCAGGTCATCGGCATCTGTGTCTGGCTCAACTGTTCCTGGTCGGGCTGCTCGATACGCACCTCGGTGCAGGTGCGTCATTACATCCCCGAGTTGGTGGTCTCCAGTTACGAGAACACTGGCGACAACCCGTGGTGGGAAGTGGCCACCCTCTCGCCACCCTTGGGTAAGGCCTTGGCAGGCGGGCAGAGCACCTCGGATGCCAACCGGGCGCGACATGAGCACCTGCGCTTCAAGAACGTGGACGCCATCGGCCACCCGGCCGGCAGCGCCTTCAGCAGCTTCGCCAGCGCCTTCGGCATGACCTGTGTTGGGGCAGCGACGCCCTTCCAGCCCTACCACCTCTCGACCCTGGACGCCCTGGCGTGGCGCAGCGGGATTCCCGAGTCGCTCTACCCGGAGGCTCTCACGCCCGGCATGCGTGAGCTGGGCCAGCCCGGCGACCTGTGGGGCAACGTCTATCCGCGCAGCGGCTTCCTGACCCAGGTGCATGATTACAAGACCGCGGCGACCACTGCCCAGCGCTCTGCCGACATCGTCACTCGCACGGGGCAGCCTCACGTCTACACGCCGCTGGTGGCCTCCAGTCGCGACGGCTACTGGCCGCCCGGACCGGTCAAGGAAGGTGACCCCTCTACTCATCGCTGGCAGCGCCTGACGCCCGGCATGAGCAAATCCTGTCGGGTGTGGCCGGACCGTGGCGTCACCGACACTTACGGTGACCGCCTGGATACCGGCGGTGACTACGCCTGGTCGTTGTGGCGCCCCTATCGTTGCTGCAAGCGTCGCGGCCAGACCCTGCTGTATGCAGTCCCCTGAAGGAGAGAAGCCGATGAAAGGAATTCGTATGCGACGCTTCGCCCTTGCGCCGCTGGCCGGCGCCCTGGTGGTGGGGCTGCTGTCTACCCATGCTGCCCAGGCTCAGGCGCAATCCGCCGATGCCCTCTACTACCAGATCGGCGGCGCCTCGCCTTTCAGCGTCTCCGCCGGACGGGGCTACAACCCCAACAGCCGTGGAATTGGCATCAGCTGGAACATGAATGCCACCTGCGGCAACTTTGATATTGGTGCCACGGTCTCCAACCAGCTCAACGGTATCACCAACGGCTTCCAGAACCTGATGGGGACGGTGGTTCAGAACGCTCAGGGTGCCGTAGCCTCGCTGCCCGCCATGGTCATCCAGCGGGCCAACCCGGGGCTCTATGACCTGCTGAGCAACGGCGTGCTGCAGGGGCGGGTCGACTTCGACCGGGCGTCGATGTCCTGCCGCCAGATGTCCGAGCGCATGGCCGACATGGTCACCGGGCAGGGGTGGCAGCAGATGGCCGCGGCCGAGAGCTGGCAGAGTGCGGCCCAGTCCAACGCCGACGTGGTCGCGGCGCAGGAGCAGGTCGACCAGTCGGGCGGCAACCAGGGCGTGACTTGGGTGGGAGGCCAGCGCCGCGGCGGCCAGGATCAGGCGCCGATTCGCGTGGTGCAGGACACCGCCCGGGCCGGCTATAACCTGCTGCACGGCCGTGACGACACCACCAGCACGGCCCCCATTGGCGGGGGCGGTGGCGGCTGGGGGTCGGTAGCCACCAACGAGGGCTCCTGGATCGGTGGCGGTGGGTTGGGCGGCGCCTCCGGTGGGAGCGGTGGCGGCGCAGGGTCAGGTAGCGGGGCAGGGAGCTGCCTGGGCGGCATGTGCACGGTCTGGCAGAGCCCCGAGGAGGCCGCCGAGTGGACCCAGACGGTGATCGGCGAGCAGTCGATTCGTACCTGCGACGGCTGCGAGCGCAGCGAGACCCAGGCCGGCAGTGGCCTGGTCCGCGAGCTGGAGCGTGAACAGCAGGAGGTCTACGGCAAGCTCCTGAGTCTGGTCGACGGCAGCGAGCCGTTGACGCCGGAGAACCTGCGCCAGGTCTCCGCCGGTGACGGCCTTACCGTGTCCCGTGGGGTGATCGAGTCGCTACGCACCGATCCAGAGGCCTCGCTGCTGATCCACCGCCTGAGTGGCGAGATGGCACTGGCCCGGACGCTGACCAAGGCGCTGTGGGCGCGCCGGCTGCTGCTGGCCGGCAGCAGTGACCCGGGCATCGCCGACAACGAGCAGGGCATGTCGGCGCTGGATCGCAAGCTGGTGGCTCTGGATCGGGATATTGAGTCGCTGCGCTCCGAGATGGAGATCCGCCAGGCGCTGGGCAACAGTGCTGCCGGCATCGCCCTGGAACGGGCCTCCCGGCGCAGTCAGGGCGCCTCCCAGGGTGAGACCTTCCGCCCGGATGCGGCCCTGGATGGCCGTGGCCGCCCAGCCGGCGAGGAGGTCGGCGACTGATGGCTCGACGCGCTTTCTCCTGGATGAATCCGGCCCGCTGGCCGTCGCTGCTGGTCGCCATGGCGGTACTGATCGGAATGTTGCTGATTAGCGGCGTCATTCTATCTATCAGCGTGCGGCTGCTGGGTGGGCTCGAGGCCCACCATAGTGCCTGGCAGGCTGCATGGGCGTGGCTGCTGGCCTGGCGGCTGAGCCTCTACGCCGCGCTAGCCCTGGTCTGGTGGCGCAAGTTGCGCCCACGGGCGGTGGCACGGCTGCGCCAGGATCATGACGACGGCCGGCAGGCGCTCGCCAAGCTCCGGCGACTCGAGGTGATAGCGCTGGGCATCCTGGCCCTCATCGAGGTTACCAACCTGATCAATCGGCTGGGAGGTGCCTGATGGGAGGCCTGCTCACCGCGCCGCTGGTGGTGTTCGACTACTTCTCGAATGCCATGACGCTACTCGGCTGGATCATCAACAACGCCATCTGGAACGTCATGGTCGGCACCGGCATCGCCGCGGTGCCGTTCATTACCCTGGTTCTCTCCGAATGGTTCAAGGCCCGCCAGGAGGGCGACGAGGCCGGGACCAAGGGCATCTTGACGGTTAACCGCATCGAGACCCGGCTCTACGCCATGATCCTGGCCTATGCATTCACCTGTTTGCCGTTGCTGCAGGTCCAGCTGGCCACCGCCGATATCGACGAGAACCGCTCGATGGAGTGCGGTACTCGACAGTTCGCCTCTGGCGGCTGGTCCGAGGGAGCCTTCGGTGCGACCGAGAATAGTATCGGTGGCCGTCAGGCGCGGCTGCCGCTGTGGTGGGCGGGCGTGCATGCCGTCTCGCATGGGGTAACCGCGGCGGCCGTTCACGCTATTCCCTGCTCGACGGACTTCGAGTCCATCCGCATGGATCTGGACCTGCACAGCGTCGAAGACCCGGGGCTGCAACAGGAGATAGGGGAGTTTCAGCGCCAGTGCTTCGGTCCGGCGCGCAATCGGCTGCTGCAGGAGGGCGGCGCCATCGAGGCGACCCGCGCCATGGATGTGGACTGGATCGGCTCGAACTACTTCCAGACCACGCCCGGCTACTACGACAGCTTCTACGCCGGGCGGCCTATCACTGGCTTCCCCTACGATGCCAGCCGGGATGTCTCCCGACCCAACACCGGCCCGGGGATGCCGGGCTACCCCTCCTGCCAGGAGTGGTGGTCAGCCGAAAGCGTTGGCTTGAGGGCCCGGCTGCATGATGAGGTGAGCACGGGGTTCTGGGACGACTTCCGCAGCGTCTTCACCGGCAGTGACGCCGAGGACTACGTGATACGGCGCCTGGTTAGCCCCCGCTCGGGTGCGGCCAGCGGCAACCTGGATCAGGCGGTGGTGGGCTTTCGCGGCCTGGATGGCGGCAGTAGCTTCTGGGATGCTACCGTCACAGCCGGCTCCGCCATTGGCGGCACCCTGTCGATCCTGCCCTTCCAGGCCGGCATAGACATGCTCAAGCAGGCATTACCGATGGTGCAGGGCATCCTGGTGATGGCCATCATCATCTGCCTGCCGTTCGTGATGGTCATCTCAAGCTACAGCTTCAAGGTCGCCGGCATGGCCACCTTCGGGCTCTTCGCCATGTGGTTCCTGACCTTCTGGTGGGAGCTCGCCCGCTGGATCAACGCCAACCTGGTGGATCTGCTCTACCGCAGCGACGCCGCCAAGCTGAGCTGGCTCTCCGCCGCCAATAACCTATACGACCGCATGGTGCTGCAGTTCGTGGAGGGAATGATGTTTCTGGTGCTGCCGACGATCTGGATGGGAGTGCTGACTTGGGCAGGCTTGAAGGCTGGCGGTGCGATATCGAACAGCATTGGAGATGGCGGGGGCAAGAAAGCTCAAGGTGCAGGCGAAAAGGGCGGAGATAAGGCTCAGTCGGCACGATGAAGCCTATCCTCAATCCATTCTGTTACCGTCTTTGCCGTAGTAGCCGTAGCCGCTGCCAAAGTCCCCCCAGCCAAGATCCTGGTCCTGATCATTTTCCGCTGGCGGCTGGGAGGAGTGGTGGAGCATCCCCTGAGCCACACTGCCAGCCACCACCACCGCTCCGCCAGCCACCTTGCCGGCTCCCCGGGCGATACGCCGCCACCCCTCCTGGGTGGTGGCCGTTTGGGCAGTGGACTTGGCCACGCCAGTGGCGGAGTCGCGCAGCAAGCGTAGCGACTCTGCTGTACTCGCCTGGGTGTGCCAGCCGTCAGACCAGCCTTCCTGCTGCCCACCGTCGAGAGCCTTGCGAGCTGCTCGGCGGCCAGCGCTGCCGGTTCGGGTCAGAAGTGATTTCAGCGCCATGGGCGTCCCTCCCTTTCTACATCAGCCTTTTAGCATAGACATGACGAGAGGGAAGCTCCAGCGGGCTTAAGCGAGGGATGCGAGGTGCTCGATGGTCTCGGGGTACTTTTGAACCAGCCGGATGAGGGTCTTAGCCTGGGCATTGGGCTTGGCGCGCCCCTGTTCCCAGTTCTCCAGCGTCCTGGGATTGGTACGCAGGTACATGGCAAACACCGGGCGCGACATATGCAGCTTCTCGCGCAGCGCGATCAGCTCGCTGGCAGTGACGTCAGGAACCTCGTCCAGAGCAAGGGAATGTGAGCGCAGCGTACGCTTGCCCTGGCGCTCCGCGGCCAGAGCGTCGAAGCCCTCTACGAGCTCGTCAAAGATATTGCGGTCCATGGTCATGTCCTCGCGTTGAATCCTCCAAATCATACGTAACTTGCGTTCACTTTGTCTTGTCCCGCCAGTTTCTGCGGTTCCCTTCCATGTTCTGGCCCCATCGGTTGAGCTAAGCCAGCAACGAAGTGAAAGGGCCAAAGGACGGAAAGGGGTGAAGGGAAGGGGGCTCAAGGGGAAGGGGCTTGCCCCGAAAGGCAGAGCAGAGTGAGAACAGAAAAGGGAAAAGGCAAAGGGTTGCTGCCGGCGCGGCCTTACAAGCCCAAGGACAAGGCCAAGGCGGAGGCCGCGGTACTGCTGGTGGAGCGCTGGATCCTGGCTCGCCTGCGCCACCACACCTTCTTCACGCTGGCCTCGCTGAACCAGGCCATCCGCGAGCTGCTGGAGGATCTCAACCGCCGACCCTTCCAGGGCCGCGAGGAGAGCCGGCGCGATCTGTTCCAGGCCATCGACCGGCCAGTGCTGCGCGCCCTACCAGAGACGCCCTACGAGTACGCCGAGTGGCGCAAGGCCAAGCCTGGCATCGACTACCACCTCGACATCGACAAGCGACTGTACAGCGTCCCGCACAGCCTGGTTGGCCAGGTGCTGGAGGTGCGCCTGACCCACGCCATGCTGGAGGTGTTCCACAAGGGGCACCGGGTGGCGGCGCACCCGCGCCACGCGCCGGGGCGTTTCTCGACCCTGGCCGAGCACATGCCCAAGCGCCACCAGGCGCACCGCGACTGGTCGCCAAGCCGCTTCCTGGACTGGGCGAAGGACATCGGCGTCGCCACGCTGGAGATGACCCAGCGACAGCTTCAGGACCGCCCCCATCCCGAGCATGGCTACCGTGCCTGCCTGGGCCTGCTGCAGCTCAGCCGGCGCTACGGCAAGGCGCGGCTGGAGCAGGCCTGCGCGCATGCCCTGGCGATCCCCACCACCCGCTACGCCAGCATCGCCTCGATCCTCAAGCAGGGGCTGGATCAGCAGCCGATGCTGACCCTCCCCGAGGCGCTTGACGACCTGCCGCCCCACACCAACGTGCGCGGTGCCGAGTACTACCACTGACCCGAGGAGACGACCGATGATGACCCAGCCCCTGCTCGACACCCTGCGCCACCTCAAGCTGACCGGCATGCACGACGCCCTGGCTCACCAGCTCACCCAGCCGGACACCTACGACCTGCCGTTCGAGGATCGCCTGGGCATGCTGCTCGACCGAGAGGCCCTGCATCGCGATAACCGCCGACTCGACCGGCTACTGAAGGCCGCCAAGCTACGCGTCACGGCCTGCGTCGAGGACATCGACTACCGCCACCCCCGCGGCCTGGAGCGGGGCCGCATGGCACCGCTGACGAGCGGCGAGTGGATTGGCCAGTCACTCAACCTGTGCATCACCGGCCCCACCGGGTGCGGCAAAACCTGGCTGGCCTGCGCGCTGGGCAACCAGGCCTGCCGGCAAGGCTACTCGGTGCGCTACCTGCGGGTGCCGCGTCTGTTCGAGCAGCTGCGCATCGCCCAGGGCGACGGCTCTTACGCCCGGCTGATGGGCCAGCTGCAGAAGACCGACCTGTTGATCCTCGACGACTGGGGCATGCAGAAGATGACCGCGCCGCAGCGCCAGGACTTGATGGAGGTGATCGAGGACCGGCACGGCCGGGGCTCGACGCTGATTGCCAGCCAGCTGCCCATCGAGCACTGGCACGACTACATCGGTGCCGCGACGGTGGCCGACGCCATTCTGGACCGGCTGCTGCACAGCGCCCACCGCCTGACACTCAGAGGAGAATCGATGCGCAAGAGCGCCGCCCCGCAAGCGGCAGAAGTTGACCCATCGTGACCGGTCAGCTTACAAAACCAGAGCCAGCGAGAGAGGAGTGAGCAAATCGGTCACGATCCCCGGAATGACCGGTCACGTTCGTCGGAATACGCAACTGGTTCTAGATGGCAGTGTCGGGCGTCTTGATGGAGGGCTACTGGTGATAGGCCTGACTGCCTACCTGCTGTTCCTTTTCCGCCAGAGCCGTCGGGAACCATCACCGGAGAGCCGCGCCAAGCATGGCCCGATAGGCGCCAGGCTATTGAACAACCTGGCGTATGTGGTGGGAGGCTTGGGCATGCTGGTGCTGGGGTCGCGCTGGCTGGTGGACGGCGCCGTGGTCTTTGCTCAGTCGCTAGGCGTGAGCGATCAGGTAATCGGTCTGACCATCATCGCGGCGGGTACCTCGTTTCCCGAGGTAGTCACCTCGATCGTGGCTGCGCTGCGTGGGGAGCGCGACATTGCCGTTGGCAATGTGGTGGGAAGTAACGTGTTCAATCTCCTTGGCGTGCTGGGCCTGGCCGGGCTGCTGGCTCCCACCGGCATCGCCGTCCCCGAGGCCATGGCGGGTTTCGATATCCCGGTCATGAATGCCGTGGCCTTGCTCTGTCTACCGATCTGCTTCACTGGCGGGGTGATCAGCCGCTGGGAGGGTGGCGTTCTGTTAGCCTATTACCTGGCTTACACCCTCTACTTGATCCTGGCTGCCACACACCACGATGCGCTACCGGTCTTCAGCGTCACCATGCTGTTCTTTGCACTCCCGCTGACAGCCCTGACGCTGGTGGTACTGGTGTTACAGGAGCGCCACCGAGGAATACGGCCCTTATGACCACTATTTACCCCTGCCCGCGCCCGAAGTGGCCGGTTGGCCTGTCGGGCCGTGGGTGCTATCGACCAATTGCCAATGCCTTGACGTCATCGGCAGCCCTGTCACGCGCTCCATATCACGACGCAGTTGTGCTTCAACCAAACAGAAAAAACCGCTTCACTCAAGCGTGAAGCGGCCTTTTTTCCTCTGTCTGTAGGTCGAATTACAGAGTCATGAAGGGTGTTGCCTCCCCGTTCCGGAATTGGTAGACGTTCCAGTCTTCCTGCTTTGGGCCCGGCATCCCGGGGGTGCCGATAGGCATGCCGGCCAGGCCGATGCCATCGGTGTCAGGACGTTCCTCGAATAGTTTCTCCACGGCCACGAAGGGAACATGGCCCTCAATCACGTATTCACCCATCTCGATGGTGTGGCAGGCGCCGAGCCCGTAGGGCAGGCCGACGCGCTCCTTGACCTTGCCCAGCTCCACGTCATCGACGATGGTCACGCTGACACCGCGCTCCTCAAGCTGGCGGGCGTACTCGTCGCAGCAGCCGCACTGGGGATTCTTGTAGAGGGTGGCCTCGGTCGGCGATGCGGCCTGGGTGGTGCCGGCGCCCAACAGCAGCGCGGTGGAGAAAAAGAGGGTGGGGGCAAAGCGGTTCATGAGCGGTTCTCCTGGGTGTGACGGGAAACGAACAGGTATTTGACGAGGGCGGCAATGCCTAGGCCAAGCAAAAGCGTGACCGTCAGCGGCATCAGCCATCCCATCCAGCTCATTGAGTCCATGAAGGCGAAGCATTCGTTGCTGAACATAACAAGACTCCTGACGAACGTGCAGGTAAATCCGGTGGCAGGCGGATGGCCAGCATCACCGAGGCGTTGGATGCACGGTCAGGGTTTGGGAGGTTCGCGCGGGGGCGGGGCGATGAATTCGACCTTGGCTGGTCCGTCGGTGTCGGCCAGGGTATCGGGGGTGGCAGGAATGACGAGGGACGTCGACGCCAGGGCCGCGCAGCCGGCGCATTCGGGGTCGGCGTGATCGAACAACTCGACCTCAGCCGTGCTGCAGTCAGCGGCGCAGCTCTCCATGGCCGCCTGAGCGGTCAGGCCGGACACTGACAGCAGCACCACGAGCAGCAACGCCAGCAAGCGTCCTCCACGTGTGCGGTGCTGTGATCCGGTCGGTGCGGTCATGGTGATTCCCTCGACTTCCTTGCGTCATTCTGTGCCAGTCATCCGGTTGACCACCTTGACCCAGCGCAATAGGGAGCGAGATGGCTGAGCGATGCCCGCCAGGCGGCGGGCATCGGGTATCACTGCGGGTTGTTGTCGGAGGAAGGGTCCTGCTTCAGCTGCTCGCGCTGCTCATCGTTCAGCAGGTCCTGCATCCGATTACGCATGCGCACCTTGTCCGCCATCATCTCGCCCTGGAGGGTGGCCATCTGACCATGGAGTGCCTGGACTTCCTCCGGATCAGGACGCTCCGCCTGCATCAGCAGCATCATGTCGTCATGCAGGTTCATCATCTTGCCCATGCGTTCGAAGTGGGCGGAACGTTGCTCCCTGCGCATCTCGCGCAGGGAACTCAGCTGCTCCTCGTCGAGCATTTCGGCCATGCCGCCCATGTTCGCCATCATCGGACATGGCATCATTCCGCCTTGGCCGCCCATCATCATGCCGGGGCCCATGCCGCCTTGACTGCCCATCATCATGCCGGGGCCCATGCCGCCTTGACCGCCCATCATCATGCCGGGGCCCATGCCGCCTTGGCCGCCCATCATCATGCCGGGGCCCATGCCGCCTTGGCCGCCCATCATCATACCGGGGCCCATGCCGCCTTGGCCGCCCATCATCATGCCGGGGCCCATGCTGCCTTGGCCGCCCATCATCATGCCGGGGCCCATGCCGCCTTGGCCGCCCATCATCATGCCGGGGCCCATACCGCCCTGACCGCCCATCATGCCGCCTTGTTGCATGCCCTGACCCTGTTGCATACCTTGCGCAGAGGCGGCACCGCTGGTGACGACACCCATGCTGGCGGCCAGGGCGATGGCGAGAAGCTGCTTGTGCTTGATCATGTGCTGTACTCTCATCTTGCTGATGGTAGAGAAATCGCCTTACCCACCCCGGGAAGGCAGTCATGGCTTCAGTTATGAGCTTACAACCTATGGGTGGGCCCAATGTCAAGGTGTGATGTGGATTGACACTATTTTTTGCTTTGTTCAGCTTGTCTTCAGGTTTGTGCGTTACAAGTGAACTCCCCTGACTCAACTAAAAGAGGGTATATCATGCGCAAGACTCTACTGACGCTGGCACTCGGCCTCGCTACGACAGCTGCCTTCGCTGGTGCTGGGCACGGCGGCTCTCAAGCTGCGGTGAGCGATGCCGACATCGATCGCACCATTAGGCTCGAGGCGGGTGACATGTGGTTCAACGCCGAGAATCTCGATATCGCGCCCGGAGACACCATCAAGTTCGAAATCGTCAACACCGGCAACCTCGAGCATGAATTCGTAATCGGAGACGCCAAAGCACAGGAAGAGCATCGCGAAATGATGCAGGCGATGATGGGAAGTGGGGACGGCGGACATGGCGGTCATGGAGGCCATGACATGGCCGAAGGCGAGCATGGTGGCAGCATGCCGTCAGTGACCATCGCGCCGGGTGACACCGCAGAGCTTGTATGGACTGCCCCCCAGAATGTGGACGGGCTGCAGTACGCCTGCAACATTCCGGGCCATTATGAGGCAGGCATGTACGGAAATATCGATTTACAGGGGTAAGTTTTTTACATGAAACTGTTGCTTCTTGAAGATGACGACCTTCTCGCAGAGAGTCTGGCCGAAAGTCTGAAAGACAACGGTTACCGGGTTGACTTGGCCACTTCGCTGAAAGTGGCCAGGTCACTTATGGCAACCGAGCACTATGAACTGGTAATCCTCGATCTCGGTCTTCCAGACGGCTCTGGGCTGGATTTGCTCAAGAAGTGGCGTAAAGATGGATACGACCTTCCTGTTCTGATTCTGACTGCTCGAGATACCTGGGAAGATAAGGTCGTAGGTCTTGAAGAAGGTGCTGATGATTACTTGACAAAGCCCTTTCATGAGCCTGAGCTAATAGCCAGGATTAGAGCACTACTTCGCAGGAAGTTTGGCAGTACGTCGCATGAGCTTTCTCTCAATGGTATTACGTTGGATGAGGCAAGCCGATCTGTCAGCGTCAATGGGGGAGCTTGGCAGTCATTGACCGGAACTGAATTTGCCCTTATGCGCTATTTTATGCATCATCCTGATCGAGTGCTTTCTAAAGAACGCCTCCTCCAGCAACTTTACGCATTGGATCAAGATGCGGCGACGCCTAATATTATTGAAGTGTACATTGCCAGATTGCGACGTCATGTAGGGAAATCGTCGATACAGACTCGGCGCGGGCAGGGGTATGTCTTTGTTACGAATTGACCCACGGAGCCTGCGAATCCGCTTGCTGGGTTGGCTCTCTGGTATTGCCATCATCGTGACCGGAGCCACATGGCTGCTGCATGGTATCTTGCTTAAAGACCTGGCGCGCGATTTTCTCGGAGAGCGCCTGAAACGAGAAGCCGACCATGCGATTGAACAAGTCCAAAAGGATCATATTGCTACCCCCATCGTGCTGGATTCCGCGAGCCGTGGTTTTCAAGCCTTTCACCACCTGTACGTACTACGCTTAGGCAGCGATATCTCCTCTTCAGACCCACGTTGGGTGAAGGCACTGGACTTTTTGTTGGATGACACCAGTGATGATCTCGTGGAAGTCAGGGATGGTGAGCAACATTTATTGGTATATCGGCGGTCTTTCTCTTTGGAGGAAGAGCGTGGGGTGCTTCTTGTTGGTGAAGATTTTTCTCAGGTAGAAGCGGGGCTGCATGAGCTTCACTGGTGGGTAGCGGCTATTGCGGCAGTTCTGTTACTGCTCTTGGTGTTGCTGAATATTCTGGCGGTCAATCGAGGCTTGATACCTCTCTCACGACTCCGGGGTCAACTTGGAGAACTTCGAACTGGAGATCGAGAGCGACTATCCTTGGATGTTCCCTCTGAGCTAGATAGCTTGGTCATTCAGCTCAACCGATTCATGGATGAGATCGATAGTCGTTTGCAACGATCTCGCGACTCGGTAGCAAACCTGTCTCACGCACTCAAGACGCCGCTCGCGGCGGTGACCCAGGTGCTGCGAGGGACGCGTCCTATTGATGATACTCGTCGCCAGAAGCTGGTGCAGCGTCTCGAGGAGATTCACGCCCAACTGGATGCAGAACTTAGGCGGTCAAGGATTGCGGGACCAAACGCGGGGCGTATGTCTGATCTCCATCGTGATTGCACAAGGTTGATCGAGATGTTTCGAGGTCTTTATCCAAATATTAATTTCACCATGAGATTGCCAGAGGAATCCGAGAAACGAGTACCCATTGAGTCTCAGGATTTTTCCGAGATGCTAGGGATAGTGCTTGACAATGCTGGAAAGTGGGCTGGAAGTGAAGTGGATTGTCGTGTTGTGCTCGATGATTTCCTAAGGATTACCGTCGAGGATGACGGCCCTGGCGTTGCAGCAGATGACCTGCCACGCCTTGGTCAACGTGGCCGGCGGCTAGATGAAAGTCACCCCGGGTATGGTCTTGGCCTTTCCATTCTGGGGCAGCTCATGACGCGCTATGCCGGGAAAGTGAGGTTTGAGCCCAGTGCACTGGGGGGCTTGTGCGTGAGGATGGAGGTGCCCATCAAGGAATCTACCGATTAATTGCGCATTTTCAGGCCTGTTTCAGGTTCGTCAGTCAAACTGGCTCGCGTCAAACATGGACGGGAGTCACACATGGCAAACTCGCGCGTCATCACGCACCCGATGTCACGTCGTCAGATCCTCAAAGGCGGTGCGGCGCTTGGCCTTGGGTCGGCAGCGGCCCTTAGCCTACGTCCTAGCTGGGCCAACCCCTGGGGTCAGACCAATGTCTATTCCAAGGGAGTCGAAGAGGGGCCGGAGGTGTCGCTGGCCATCCGCCGCGAATCGATCCTGATCGACGGCAAGGAGGCACGCCCGATCAGCATCAACGGCACCAGCCCCGGGCCGATGATCCGGCTCAAGGAAGGCCAGGACGCCGTGCTGCGGGTCACCAACCTGCTCGACGAGCCCACGTCCATCCACTGGCATGGCCTGATCCTGCCGCCTGGGATGGATGGCGTACCGGGAGTGAGCTTTCCCGGCATCGCGCCGGGCGAGACCTTCACCTACCGTTTCCCCGTTCGCCAGAACGGTACCTACTGGTATCACAGCCACTCCGGCCTGCAGGAGCAGCTCGGCCATGCTGGCCCGCTGATCATCGATGCCGCCGGACGCGAGCCCTTCCGCTACGACCGTGAGCATGTGCTGCTGCTCACCGACTGGACCTTCGAGGACCCCATGTCGGTGTTCCGTAACCTGAAGACCGCCGAGGGCTACTACAACTTCCAGGAGCGCACCATCGCCGACTTCTTCGCCGACGTGCGTGAGGAAGGCTTTGCTGCCACCGCCGAGATGCGTGGTATGTGGGCGAAGATGCGCATGAGCTCTCGCGACATCGCCGACGTCACCGGCAGCACCTACACCTACCTGCTCAATGGTCATTCCCCCGAAGAGAACTGGACGGCGTTGTTCCAGGCCGGTGAGCGGGTCCGCCTGCGGGTGATCAACGGCTCGGCGATGTCCTACTTCGATGTGCGTATTCCCGGATTGAAGATGACCGTGGTGGCAGCCGACGGTCAGCCGGTGCAGCCGGTACCGGTCGACGAGTTCCGGATAGGGGTGGCCGAGACCTACGACGTGCTGGTCGCCCCCGAGGACGACACGGCCTATACGATCTTCGCCGAGGCAATGGATCGCAGCGGTTACGCCCGCGCCACCCTGGCGCCGCGCGAGGGCATGGCCGCCGAGATTCCCGAGCGTCGCAAGATTGCCGACCGCGGCATGGAGGCCATGGGTGCCCACGGCATGGGCAGCATGGAGGGCATGGACCACTCCGGCATGGGCGGCTCAGACATGCAGGGCATGGATCATTCCGGCATGGGCGGCTCAGACATGCAGGGCATGGATCATTCCGGCATGAATGGCTCGGACATGCAGGGCATGGACCACGCCAACATGCAGGGCATGTCAGGTGAAGAGAACAGGATGAACGCCAATGGCATGTTGGCGGCAGGGGCGGCTCAGCCTGGCTCTCGCTACGATCAGGCCGGTATCGGTATCGATCCCGGCGAGCGCCGGATGCTGGTCTACCGGGATCTCAAGGCCTTTACTCCCTGGCCGGACCGCCGTGAGCCTGAGCGTGAGCTGGAACTGCACCTCACCGGCAATATGGAACGCTACATGTGGTCCTTCGACGGCAAGAAGTTCAGTGAAGTGACTGGCCCCATTCACTTCAATAAGGATGAGCGCCTGCGCCTGATCCTGATCAACGACACCATGATGGAGCATCCCATCCATCTCCATGGCATGTGGATGGAGCTGGAGAACGGCCAGGGCGAGTTGATCCCGCGCAAGCACACCCTGAACGTCAAGCCGGGTGAGCGCGTCTCGGCGCTGATCACCGCTGACGCCGAGGGCAGCTGGGCCTTCCACTGCCATCTGCTCTACCACATGGATGCCGGCATGTTCCGGGTCGTCAAGGTTTCGTAAGGAGAAGGCATGAATAACAGAATCCCACTGACCGCCGCCGGTGTCCTGCTGGCCACGACAGCGTTTTCCGTCGCCCAGGCAGAGGACGGCTACGATGCTCCGGCCGGCTGGCCGTCACCGGTTGTGGAACACAATATGGGCATGGCACTGTTCGACCGGCTCGAGTACGTCGTGCCCGACAAGGGGGAAGAGGCCGTGGTTTGGGACTTCCAGGCTTGGTACGGCGGCGACGTCAACCGTGTCTACCTGAAGTCCGAGGGCGAGAACGTCCAGGGCGATGGCGAGGACGCCGAGTTCGAATCCCTGGAGCTTCTCTATAGCCGGTTGATCGCTGACTTCTGGGAACTCCAGGGCGGCATCGGCTATCAGGGCGGTGTGTTCTCGGACGACCATGCCGAACGCGGCTATGGGGTCATCGGCCTGCAGGGTGTGATGCCCTACGGGATCGAGACTGACGTGGCACTTCAGGTCAGCGACGAGGGAGACGTCTCGGCGAGTTTCGAGGGTGAGTATGACCTACGCCTGACCCAACGACTCTATCTGCAGCCACGTACCGAAATTGTCGTCGCTGCCAGCGAGGTCGAGGAGTTCGGTGTCGGCGAGGGGCTCAACTCCGTGCGTGCCGGTATGCGCCTGGGCTATCAGGTAACCCGGCGGTTCGCGCCCTACGTGGGTGGCTACTGGGAGAAGCAGTACGGGGATACCGCCGATCTCTCGCGTGCCGGAGGTGATGCCACGGAAGATACCGGTCTCGTAGCCGGGGTAAGGCTGATGTTCTAGCCATCCTTGTATGTCGGTGCTTGCGCCACCTTCCGGTGGCGTTTTTTTTTACCCTTCACCTACGTATATTCAGCTCTATTTCAAGTTGCACCACTATCATGACAGTGTCACCAAAACGGAGAGACCTCTCATGAAGTTCAAGACAATTACTTTTGGAATGGCAGTGGCAAGCATGTTTTCAATGCCTGTCCTCGCCAATATGGGAGCCAGTGTCCAGGAGATGCCGGTTTTGGAAAGAGGAGTATCTCCTACACAGATCCTGGCTAATGGACACCCGAAACGCTTCCAGGTCAACATCGACCAGCCCACGACGCTGAGAGTCTCAAGTGAACACTTTGCGGGAGTGTCGAGTCAGGGTAATCAGATCAAAGCGATATTATATGATGATGCCGGTAACCGTGTAGCGGAAGCATCCAGCCCTCGAGGTCACTTTCAGCTCAACAGACAGCTGCAACCTGGGAGTTATCAAATTGAAGTGTCAGGATCATCACTGGGAGGCAATGCTGAGAGTGATCGAAACCGGTATGAGCTTCATACTGCATACTGAATGAAGTAGTCGGGGCAGATTTTTTTCATCATAGTGGCCAGCCTTGAGCTGGCCTTTTTTATTACAGACCAATCATGGGTAATTTTTTTGGGGAACCACAAATGATGTTGGCAATGCAAGTGAACAGTTATGACCTGTGTCATGGTTTTTAAGTCTACCTGTTAAGCCTGGGTTCAGGTAGGAGGGGTAGTCTAGCCCTGTCATCAAACAGAAATGGAGAGTTGACATGAAAATCAAATTTGCACTTGCCGCCGCCATTATTAGCATCGTTGCTACTCCGGCATTTGCGAGCTTTGGTCATACTGAATCCCAAGGCAGGCAGCTGACGGAGGGGATTACGTCTGGTGGGATTTTGACCAGCGGCTTCCCACATGAATATGCACTTTCATTAAACGAAAGTTCGGAGGTGAAAATTGCCAGTGATCACTTTCCAGGATCATCAAGTCTTACACTTGGGATGAAGGCAAAGTTGATGAATGATTCAGGGAAAACTATTGCGGAAGTAGATTCATTCAATGGAGACTTCACGATTGATGAAAAGCTCGAGAAAGGCGAATATCGCCTGATGGTATCAGGTGATAGTGGTGGGTTTGGTGATAGTGATATGCACCAGTACAGTCTGCATGTAGACATTCAGTGATGCGCGGTGGTTGGCCAGCTAATGCTGGCCAACCAGCGTCCCAGTAAGATTTTGGTTTTCCGAATAGATTTCCAGTCATGGTGTATTATGGCTGAGTATTTAATTTAGTTATGATGATGTTTTGCTGTGTGGCATAACCTTTTCGTGGAGATCTGCTGTGATCAAGGCTGCATTATTACTCACCGGTGTCTTGGGTGTCGCCTGGATGCCAGCTATTGCTGTTGCCGGAAGTGAAGCGGACAGTTTGAAAAAAGCGATACAGATAGCCATTGATCAAGACCCTTGGTTAACCGGAAGTATGTCCACTGAAGCCGCCCTTGAGAACGAGGCCATTGCATCGGCCCAGCTACCTGATCCCCAGATTTCATTGAAAGCGGGAAATCTGCCGGTTGATACCTTTGACTTGAATCAAGAAGGTATGACCCAGTTCAGCGTAGGAATCAGTCAGAAATTTCCCAGAGGAGATAGCCTGGCGCTTGCCAAGCAACAAAAGCAGCAGATTGCGGCCCAACAGCCGATGTTGCGGCAGGATAGGGAAGCCAGAGTCGAGGCTACGGTCAGCCAGCTTTGGCTGGAGGCCACTCGAGCTCAGCTGAGCATCGAGCGGATAGAGCGTGATCGTAGCTTGTTTGAGCAGCTAGCTGATGTCGCCGAGGTGAGTTATTCGTCCGCCTTTGGAATGACCCGCCAAGACGATGTGATTCGTGCTCAGTTGGAGTTGACTCGCCTGGAGGACCGGTTGACCGATCTCAGGCAGCAACAGGAGGCCGTTGAACGACAGCTATCTGAATGGCTGGGGAGCGAAGCGATAATGCCGGTAGTGGCGGATTTCCCCGGGCTGGAATTGGAAGAACCTAAGCTTTTCACTGCCGTTGAGCGTCCCAATCGTCAGGCATGGTATGAGCGGGTGAGGTATCACCCTGCCGTGCTGGCAGTCGATAAGTCGATTGATGCCATGGAAATTGGAGTCGATGCAGCGAGGCAGCAGTACAAGCCAGAATGGGGTGTGTCGGCTCAGTATGGCTACCGCGAAGACGACCCCATGGGTGGGAGCCGAGCGGATTTGTTCTCCGTCGGCGTCACATTCGACGTGCCTATCTTTACGGAAAATCGACAGGACAAGCGAGTGGCGGCGGCTGCCTCTCGCCATGAATCAGTGCAATATCAAAGGGAAAGCTTGATACGTGAACTGATTGCCAGGCTAGAAACAAATTGGGCTAAGTTGTCGCGGCTTGATGAAAGGCTTGCACTGTATGGGAATCGCTTGTTGCCAGAGCTGAGCGAACAGGCCGAAGCTTCCCTGAATGCCTATAACAATGACGATGGTGATTTTGCAGAAGCCGTGCGGGCACGAATTGATGAAACCAATGCGAGTGTGGAGCTCATAGGCCTGAAAGCCCAACGACTCAAGGTGATCTCGGATATCAACTACCTGCTGTCCCAAGGCACGTCTTCACGCTAACTCACGACTTCTCAAGTCTGGAATGAGACATCACGATGAATCAAATGGGTAGGTACTTTTTCGTCATATCGTTAGGCGTCATGTTGGGCGTGTCCGGCAGTATAGTCCTGGGAGGCAAGACATTCATCCTGAATGCAGTAGAAACTGCTATTGGAAACGATAGTAGTGAGACTGGGATGGAAGAGAGGAGGGAGCGCGTTCCCCTTTATTGGGTGGCGCCAATGGATCCCAACTATAAGCGGGACAAGTCTGGAAAATCCCCGATGGGGATGGACCTCGTGCCGGTATATGATGATCAGGACCAAGGAGATACTCCCGGGACAGTGAAAATTTCTCCTGATGTCGTCAATAATCTTGGTGTCAAAACAGGCACAGTCGAAAAGGATACCTTTGACACTACGGTAAGGACAGTTGGCTATGTCCAATACGATGAGGACAAGCTGGTACATATCCATCCCCGCGTCGAGGGATGGATAGAGAAACTATTTGCCAAGTCCGAAGGCGATCGCGTTACCCAGGGTCAGCCACTCTATTCACTCTACTCGCCGACGCTCGTTAATGCTCAAGAAGAGCTGTTGCTCGCAATGAACCGCGGTAACCAACGCCTGATTTCTGCCGCCTTGGAGAGACTGCGAGCGTTACAGGTTCCTACTGAGGCTATCCAGAGCCTCAAAGACACGCGTCAGGTCAGCCAGACGATCATCTTGCGCGCGCCCCAGAGTGGCGTTTTGGACAACTTGCAAGTGCGTGAAGGAATGTTCGTGAGCCCGGGAATGAGCATGATGAGTATCGGCGTTCTTGATCACGTGTGGGCTGTCGGAGAGGTGTTTGAGCGCCAGGCAGCTTTGATTTCTGAGGGTGATGAGGTTCGCATGACCCTTGACTATCTGCCCGAACGGCAGTGGACAGGGGTGGTGGACTATATATATCCAAGTATTGATAGTGAGACGCGTACGGCTCGTGTAAGGATGCGTTTCGCCAACGACGACCTGGCACTGAAGCCTGGAATGTTTTCTCAGCTGACCATTATGTCCGATACGACGACTGAGGCATTGCAAATACCCCGTGAGGCCTTGGTTCGCACCGGAAGCCAGTCGCGTGTCGTTCTTGCATTGGGTGATGGAAAATTCAAATCTATCGAAGTCGACGTTGGACGCGTGGGTTGGGAAACCGTCGAGATATTATCGGGCCTGGAGGAGGGCGATCGCATTGTTACGTCGGCTCAGTTCCTTCTGGATTCCGAGTCAAGTCGAACATCAGACTTTCGACGAATGGAGCATAGTGACAGTGCTGAAGAGGCCGATGAGAATTCCCTTGTTGAGACCGTATGGGTGCCAGCACGCATCGAAGATGTCATGCCGGATCATGGCATGGTGACGCTATCCCATGCCCCCATCGCGGCTTGGAATTGGCCGGCCATGAGCATGGATTTCCAGGTTGCTGATACGGTTAGCCTTGAACAGCTGAAAGACGGTATGGACATCCATGCCGAACTCGAACGGATTGCGGAAGACAAATTCGCTCTACGCGGTGTGCATGTTGACGATGATAAGACTAAAGCACCCAGCGATGAGGGCATGGATCACGGAGAAACCAGTAATGCGGAACGCGGCCAGCAAGACGCGATGAGCCATCAAGGCCATGCAACTGGGGAGAGCAAGTAATGATTCCTGCGTTGATCCGTTGGTCAATAAGCAACCGTTTTCTCGTGCTTCTTGCTGCCGTGATTCTGGCGGGGGCGGGAATCTATTCAGTCAAGAATACCCCGATTGATGCTCTACCGGACTTGTCAGATGTGCAGGTGATCATCAAGACCAACTACCCGGGCCAAGCTCCGCAGGTCGTCGAAGATCAAGTCACCTACCCGCTCACTACGGCCATGCTGTCGGTCCCCGGGGCGGCCACGGTACGTGGATACTCCTTCTTCGGCGACTCCTACGTCTATGTGATCTTCGACGAGGACACCGATCCCTACTGGGCGCGCTCTCGTGTACTGGAGTACCTTTCTCAGGTAGCGCCTACGCTGCCGGACAGTGCGCGCCCACAGCTTGGCCCTGATGCCACTGGCGTGGGGTGGGTCTACCTCTACGCCCTCATCGACAGAACTGGCCAACATGATCTCAGTGAGTTGCGGAGCTTGCAGGACTGGTTCCTGAAGTATGAGCTTCAGACCGTGTCGGGCGTCTCTGAAGTCGCGGCGCTTGGCGGCATGGTCAAGCAATACCAGGTCGTGGTAGATCCGGAGAAACTGCGTGCCTTCGACATTCCCCTGGCTCACATCCAGACCGCTATACAGCGGGCCAACCAGGAAGTGGGCGCCTCGGTCGTCGAGATGGCCGAAGCCGAGTACATGGTGCGCGCCACTGGTTATATCCAGAGTCGTGAGGATCTTGCCAGTATCCCGCTGGGTGTGGATGACAATGGAACGCCTCTGCTGCTCAAGGATGTCGCCGACATCGGGATGGGGCCCCAGATGCGTCGTGGCATTGCCGAACTGAACGGGGAAGGTGAGACCGTCGGCGGCATCGTGGTCATGCGCACAGGAGAGAATGCCCAGAAGACGATCGATGGCGTCAAGGCCAAGCTTGAGCAGCTCCAGTCCAGCCTGCCGGAGGGGGTGGAGGTCGTGACGGTCTATGACCGTTCAGGCTTGATCGAAAAGGCGGTAGACAACCTGCTGCGTGGCTTGCTCGAGGAGTTAGCCATCGTAGCCTTGGTATGCGTGCTCTTCCTGTTCCATCTGCGCTCTGCGTTAGTGGCGATGATCAGCTTGCCGATGGGCATCCTCACTGCCTTCATCATCATGAACTGGCAGGGCATCAACGCCAACATCATGTCGCTTGCGGGTATCGCCATAGCGATCGGTGCCATGATCGATGGCGCCGTCGTATTGATCGAGAATTTGCACAAGCACATGGAGCGTACACCGTTGACGCGTGAGAACCGCTGGAAGGTGGTGGCCGACTCGGCGGCGGAAGTGGGACCGGCTCTTTTCTTCAGCTTGCTGATCATCACTGTCAGCTTTGTTCCTGTCTTTACCCTCGAGGCCCAAGAGGGGCGAATGTTTTCACCCTTGGCCTTCACCAAGACCTATGCCATGGCAGCCAGTGCCGGGCTGGCGGTCACCTTGGTTCCGGTGCTGATGGGCTATTTCATCCGCGGCCGCGTACTTCCTGAGCACAAGAATCCGGTCAATCGACTGCTGGTCGGGGCCTACATGCCGGTACTCAAGGCAGTACTGAGATTCCCAAAGACGACCATCGCCCTGGTGCTAGCGATAACCCTGGTGGGCTTCTGGCCGGTCAGCAAGATTGGCAGCGAGTTTATTCCACCCCTGGATGAAGGCGACTTGATGTACATGCCGACCACCTATCCAGGGCTGTCGATCGGCAAGGCGCGGGAGCTCCTTCAGCAGACCGATAAGCTGATTGCCAGCGTACCGGAGGTGGACACGGTGTTTGGCAAGATCGGACGGGCCGACACGGCTACCGACCCTGCGCCGCTGACCATGATCGAAACATTCATTCAGCTCAAACCGCGGGAAGAGTGGCGAGAGGGGATGACCACCGACAAGCTCAAGAAGGAACTCGACAGCCTGGTGCGGATACCGGGGGTATCCAATGCCTGGGTGATGCCCATCTCGACGCGTATTGATATGCTGGCAACCGGGATCAAGACGCCGGTGGGTATCAAGGTGGCCGGAGAAGATCTCAAACAGATTCAGTCCATCGGGCTGCAGCTGGAGACGATCCTTGCCGATGTTGCTGGCACTGCGTCAGTTTATTCCGAGCGGGTGGCCGGAGGCCGCTATATCAAGGTCGATATCAACCGTGCTCAGGCTGCGCGCTATGGCCTGAACATTGCCGACGTGCAACAAGTGGTGGCGACCGCTATCGGTGGTCAGAACATCACTCAGACCATCGAGGGATTGGAGCGCTACCCGGTCAACCTGCGCTATCCACAGGATTACCGGGACTCCCCCGAGCGGCTGGCCGAGCTGCCGATCGTCACCGCCAATGGGCAGCGCATCGCGCTAGCCGACGTGGCGGACATCTACGTGGAGGACGGACCACCGGCGATCAAGAGCGAAAACGCACGTCCCAACGGTTGGACCTTCGTGGATATCGAGGGCGTGGATGTCGGCACCTACGTGCAGCGCGCCATGGACGTCGTGGCGGAGGAGCTCGAGCTGCCCGCCGGGTATTCGGTGACGTGGTCCGGGCAATATGAATACATGTTGCGTGCCAAAGAGAAGCTGAGTTATGTGGTGCCTTTCACGTTGGCCATCATCGTGATCCTGCTCTACATGAGCTTCAAGCGCTTCAGTGAGGTAGCCATCATCATGGGTACGCTACCGCTGGCCATGGTAGGGGCCATCTGGCTGATGTATCTGCTGGGCTATAACTTCTCCGTGGCCGTGGGAGTGGGGTTTATCGCTCTGGCCGGGGTAGCAGTCGAGATCGGGGTGATCATGCTCGTTTATCTCAACCAGGCCTATCAGCAGATGCTCGAGCGCTGCCAACACAAGGGAGTACAACCCCGTCGGGAGACTCTTCGCCATGCCGTGCTGCACGGTGCTGCTCTCAGGGTGAGACCGGTAATGATGACATCGGTCTCGACCATTGCCGGTCTTCTGCCGCTGATGTACAGCTCCGGCACGGGGTCCGAGGTGGTCAGCCGCATTGCGGCCCCGATGGTGGGGGGGATGTTGAGCGCAGTGATACTGACGCTTCTGGTGTTGCCCTGTGTCTACTACCTGTGGAAATGCCGCCATGTGAATCATGCATAACGTCAGGATCGACAAGGCTGGGTGGCACATTCTAGATAATCGAATGCAGTATCTCGCGAGCACCCAGCCTAACACGAATCGTCAGTGGTACTCGATGTGAGGTACACCAGCGATGCCCCCTGGCGTTAGGTTGAATTTGCACTTCGTGAGTCAAGATTCAGCTTGTATTCAGGCCATGAGGCTATGCTGGTAGATAACAGAACACGCTTGGCTATTCGCTAACCCGCTGGCGTAGCGTCGAACGATTCATAGAAGCCGAAGGTCGCGAGGAAGAGGAAATTGCCATGATTGCGTACCCACAGATCGATCCAGTGGCATTTTCCCTCGGACCGGTACAGCTACATTGGTATGGCCTGATGTACGTGGTAGGGCTGACGGCCGCATGGTGGCTGGGGCGGCGGCGAGCCCACCGTCTCGGCCTGACCCACGATGATATCGGTGACCTGATCTTCTATGGCGCTCTGGGCGTCATCATCGGGGGCCGCCTGGGCTTTGTGCTGTTCTATGGGCTCGATCAGCTGCTGACCAACCCCCTTTGGCTGTTCAAGGTCTGGGAAGGGGGCATGAGTTTCCATGGGGGCCTTGCCGGCGTACTGATCGCTGCGTGGCTGTTCGCTCGGCGGCACCGCCTGGCCTACCTTCAGCTGACCGATTTCATCGCCCCGCTGGTGCCGATCGGTTTGGCTGCAGGGCGTTTGGGAAACTTCATCAATCACGAGTTGCCGGGGAGGGCCAGCGAAGTGCCCTGGGCGATGATCTTCCCTCCCATGCTGGGCTTGGGGCCTGAACCCCGCCATCCATCAGCTCTCTACGAGTTTGCCCTGGAGGGTGTGGTGCTGTTTGTCGTGTTGTGGTGGCTGTCACGGAAACCGCAAGCTCAAGGGCTTATCTCGGGTCTATTCCTGCTTCTGTATGGCACCTTCCGCTTCATCGTGGAGTTTGTGCGCTTACCCGACCCTCAATTGGGCTTCATCGCCTTTGATTGGCTCACCATGGGACAGTTGTTGACGGTACCAATGTTGGCAGCAGGTGCGCTCTTGGTCATCACTGCACGTCGTAGTCAGCGAACCATGGGTGCTACATCAGACCGGTAAGCAAGACAAGTGATGTGAGACATGGCAATAATATTGGAAGAACGTTAACGATATTACAGTACGAGGAGAATTCTCATGACACACAGAGAGCATCGGTTGGGAGTTTCTGAAACGACCTTGGTGAACCGGCACTTAAAGCTTGATTCCAGCGATCTGGATGCGGTGAAAGCGGCTGTTGCAGATATTGATGAGCTCTACGGGCTAGACAGCGTTTCGTTCGATGAGCAGAAACGAAAGCTCCACCTGGCCTATGATGCTTCACGTCTCTGCCTCGACTGCGTTGAAGATATCCTCGACAAATATGCGGTTGAAATCAGTCGTGATTGGTGGAACCGCTTCAAGGAGGAGCATTATCGCTTTGTCGATCAGAATGTGAAGGACAATGCCAAGAAGGAGCCTTGGAGCTGCCATTGAGTTGTTGTCATAGCCACGCACGGGCTAGCCTGGATATTGCATCAGACATGAAATCGCTCGAACACGATGCCCATGATCGAATGGCACGTACTGAAACGGAGACAAGGTGCGCTTATGAATCACGGCAACGGCGGTCACGGCCATGCGGGGCACATGCCTTCCAGTGGATCTGGAATGGCGATTTCGGCCTGGCTGACGGGGATCTACTTCTTCATCGAGATGGGCATCGGTCTTTGGACCGGCTCGGTCGCGGTGATCTCGGACGCCTTCCACACCTTCTCGGCGGTGGGTGGCGTGCTGGTGGCCATCACCGCTGCCCGGCTCGCCCGCCGCCCGGCTGATGAGGACCGCAGCTTCGGCTGGTATCGCGCCGAGATCGTGGGTGCCCTGGTCAACGGCGGCTTTTTGCTGAGCATGGCGCTGATCGTGGTCGTGATGGCCGGCATGCGGATGACCGACCCCATTGATCTGTCCACGGCACCCATGCTGTGGGCGGCGGCTGGCGGCCTGCTTACCGAGATCGTCTCGCTGGGCCTGATCTGGAAACAAAGCCGCAGCGACCTGAACGTCAAAGGCGCATTGTGGCATATCATCCAGACTTTCGTCGGCAGCCTGCTCATCATCGTCACCGCGCTGGTGATTCGCTTCACCGGGTTCTTGCTGATCGACCCGCTGCTTGGCATGGCCTTCGGCTTCGTACTGTTGTGGGCGAGCTGGGGTATCCTGCGCGATGCCACCCATTTGCTGATGGAGGGTACGCCCTCCGAGATTCGACTGGCCGAGGTGACGGAAGCACTGATAGCGCTTGACGGCGTGGAAAATGCTCATCACGTGCACGCCTGGGCACTGACCAGCGGCCGTTACGTATTCTCCGGTCACCTGCGAATCTCCGACGGCACCGATCCACAGGCCGTGCTCAAAGCCGGCTATAGCATGCTCAAGGATCATTATGGCTTTTTCTTCGCCACACTGCAGGTGGAGACCACCTGTCTCGACGAGTCAGGTGCCGAAGTGATCGATGTCACGCGACCGGCGAGCAAGGGAGGGCAGGCATGAACACCCTCCTTCTGCTTGCGCTGATCACGGTCTCCGAGGCGACCATCGGTGTGTTCGTTAAGCTTACCGACGGGCGGATTCCGATCCAAACTTTGACCTTCTATGCCATGGCCTTCGCGGCGGCCTTCCTATTCATAGCGCGGGCCCTGGCAACTCGGCAATGGCCTCGGTTTCCCAAAGGCAACGTCAAGGATACCGCCATCATCGGCGTACTGATCGCCACCCAGGGCGGCGTCTTCAACTTCGCCATGTCACTTGTGCCGATCGCCAACGCGGTGATCTTCTGGAGCATCGCGCCATTCTTCGTGTTCATCTTTTCGGCGCTGTTCTTGGGCGAGAAGGCGCGCAGGAGCTATGTCTTGATCTTCGCCATCGCCCTGATCGGTATCGCGCTCGCCAATCCGCTCGGCGGCGGCCATATGCTGGGCAACCTCGTGGCGCTGGCCACCGGGGCGATCTACGCCGCGATGGTTACCTACATGCGCTATGAGGGCAAGACCGAGACCGGGAATGACATCGCCTGGTCGCTGCTAGTCGCGGCGCTGGTGCTCTCGCCGTTCCTGTTGATCGCGGGTCCCGGCCAGGTGGCGATGACGATCGCCTATCCGGCACTCGGCGTGGAACTGCCGGTGATGCTCTGGGCCGCAAGCCTGGGCATCGTGTCCACGGGCTTCGCCTATTTCGGCATCTCCATCGTCTTGAAGTCGCTCAATGCCAACGTCTATGCCCTGGTCGATATCATCGTCTCGCCGGTGGTGGCCTCGAGCCTGGGTTTTCTGATCTTCGCAGAGGTGCCGGGCCGAGGCATGATCTATGGCGGCGCCTTGCTGCTCGGCGCCGGCTTCTGGCTGACCCGCGAGATGTCGCGGGGTCGGGAAAGCCAGGCCGTGCATCCCTGTCAGGGCGTATAGATTTTACCGAGGACGAAATACTTCGGCTGTTTGCCGCGAGCCTCGCCGGTGGGCACGCACCAACGGGTGCGTACCTGGGGATTCGGACGCTGCGGCACCAGCCCGCACTCCGTGAACAGCAATCCGACCCTGAAAGGGTCGAGCCCGATCGACTGTCGCGCCTGCAGGCTGAGGCCCACCTCGAAGGCCCCCAGGCCCAGCATCGCCAGCAGCGTCAGCGTCAGGAAGCCACCGATGAGCCGGCTGTTCGTGAACATGATGGTAGAGCAACAGCCACATCGCACCGGCGAGTCCTGCCGTGACCACGAAGGGCCAGGCCACGGGCCCGCCGAGCAGCCTCTCGGATTGCGGCATCACCATCGGAATGCTGGCGAGCCAACCGCTGAGCATGGGGCCGGACAGGAAGCCCAGGGTGGAGGCGGCACTGAGCCAAGCGAAACGACGTGCACGGCGTGTCGCATCGTCACACTCGGCCGCCTGCGCCAGTGCCACCGGGATCACCGCCGCCGCGAAGGCGCCGGCAAGGGCCCGTACTCCATAGGCGAGTGGCAGGTTTCGAGTCAGGCTGAACCCCAGCATGGCCAGTGCAAACCCTGCCAGCCCCCACAGCAGGACGGGCCGCCGGCCCAGGCGGTCGGAGAGACTTCCCCATAGTGGGGCAAAGCCGAACAAGGCCAGCGTATACACCCCCGTCAGCAGCCCGGTGTGCAGCGATACGTCCCCGGGGGTAGTCACTGCCAGCACCCGGTCGAGGAACAGCGGCAGAATCGGCAGCACCGTACCGTAGCCGAGGAAGACGACTAAGGTGGCGGCGAGCAGAGCCGTGAAGCCGGCTCCTGATTTGCTGAGGACCCCCGCCATTAGTGAAAGACCATGCTGGCGATATCAAAGCCGGCATCGACTTGGAATATCTCACCGTTAACACCAGTGACATAGTCGCTGGCTAGCACCGCCGTCCGTGCCGCTTTTACGGAGGCAACGCGGAGCAGGTAACCGTTCCGAGCCCGCTGCACCAAGTCATCGAGCGTTGCAATAGGCACTGGCGTTGCCGTCTGGGTCATGTCACTTCTCGGGTGGATGCTATCTAGGTTGATAGGTTCCGCTCGCAATCGGCAGCAAGAGTGCTGTCTTAACGCGGGGCCAGAGATATCTGGTGGCCTATCCCATTAAGTGGTATGTCGTGCTGGATATTGAGAGTGATTGGGTCGATTACCCAGAGCTTGCTTTCCTCGCTACTGGTGACAAGCAACCGACCATCAGTTGGAGCCACTGCCAGATGGTAGGGGGCCGGGGGCAGGTCGATACTTTGCCGAGTCCCGTCGTCGAGTGTGATCCTGACAAGCCGGTCGTCACCTTGGCTCGTCGCGTACAGCGTCTGCCCTTCTGGGCTCAAGCCGACGCCATGGGGGGCTTTGCCCACTGTATATTCACCCGCCACGGTGCCGGTAGACAGATCGAGTGCAACGACGCGCCCGGCCGAATCATCATTGACGTAGAGCCGGTCATTGTCGGGTGATAGGACCATGTGCCCCAGGCTGCCGCCGATCCGCATGTTGCGTTCAACGAACCAGTTCTGGGTATCGATCTCACTGACCGTCCCATTCCCCGTGTTGCTGACCAACAGCGATTGGCCGTCTTCAGTTTCGGTGACGTAGTTCGGGGCCGGTCCGGTGGCCACTGTCGCGACAACCTGGCCGGAATTTAGCGAAACGATACTGATGCCACCCCCCATGGGATGAGTGGAGACGGCATAGCGACCATCGGCCGTCACCAACACATGGTGAACCGGGCTGGGGACTTCCAGCTTTCGCACGATGGAATGGGTGGTCGTATCCACTACATACAGTAGGCCGGTGCTTTGCTCATCCGCCGGGGCCTTCCCGCTCCCACCGTGATGTGCCGCATGTTCGTCTTCCGTCATGCCCTCCGGACGACTGACATTTTCCTCGGTATCGCGCGGCGTGAGGCTGCCGGCAACCAGATACTTACCGTCCGGTGTTAATGCCGAGCCGTGCGTATTAATGGTATCCGGTATGGTGGCAGTCATCTGGTAGCTCTCCAGGTCGATCACGCCGACGGCATCTGCCAAGCCCATCGGCACGAAGGCGTGATTACCAGACGCCATCGCAGTGATCGATGCTCCCATCATCACACCCGCCACCATGGAGTTGAGCCATGGCAGTATTGATTTGCGTTTCATGCTTTACTTCCTTATCTTTGCTGAAATACGCCGTAAGAGCGCAGGGCTATGGGTTCGCTGTCGACACGGTCGTTGGTGATTTAGTCCTGGGGCGGCATAGTTTTGATGAGACGAATCTCACTGGGTCACTTTACCCTTGTGCCACGAAACGACACGCCCAAACGCCACGCCTTAGAGTTCCTCGAACCCCATCTCAAAAAGGCTGTCGCGAGTGGCGGCGACGTAGCGAATTCATTACCACCGTGACTTTCATTGTGCCGGCTTTCTCGCCTTTCCTCCGATTACCGTGAGATGGATGTTCATGTCGGTGAAGGTGCTGAGCTATGGAGTCGCCTGCCTCGCCTTGATGTCTTGAATCAACTTGTTGGCTGGGTCATCATGGGTTTAAAGATTATGTTTTTATTCCCCGTAGTAATATAAGTGGGTGAGGCCGAATGGAGTAAATCTGGGCAACACATGATATTTCGATCAGACGTCAAGTCTGTTTGACGACATTGATTATAGCTGTGCAAGCTGAAATGAAGCTGAAGATGCAGATGCAGTTCAGCGGTGCTCGCTTCTCGGGCCATTGAGTAGTTCGCCGAAGTGCTCGATGCCGGAGGCGGCCTTGGCACGCAGCTTGTCGAGGCTCTTATTGGGCATCGCCTTCACCATGGCCATGCAGTAGCCCCCCCCCCGGGGGCGATGGCCGCGACGCAGGTATTGTGGCGGGCGAAGTCCTTGGCCCAGGTGGCGCCCATCGCATCCCCCCGGATCGGTTACTCGGCCGTCAATAGCATCTTGATGGCCTGCTCCTTCGATGCCCGGGAAAACACGTCGTAGGCCTTCTCGATGTCGTCGAGCTTGAAGCGGTGGGTCACCAAACCTGCGGGCTCGACGCCACCGGCCTCGACGATGCGCATTAGCACCGGGGTCGTGTTGGTGTTCACTAGGCCAGTACGCACCGTGACATTCTTGATCCAGAGATCCTGCAGGCGGAACTCGACGCTCTTGCCGTGCACGCCGATATTGGCGATATGCCCCCCCGGGCGCACGATGCGCTGGCAGATATCGAAGGTCTCGGGGATTCCCACTGCTTCCATGGCGACGTCCACGCCTTCGCCACCGGTCAGCTCGTCGATAGCGTCGAGTGGATCCCGGGCGATGGTGTCGGTGGCGCCGAGCTGCTTGGCCATGGCCAGACGGTTCTCGTCGGGGTCGATCATGATAATCCGTGCGGGAGAATAGAAGCGCGAGGTCATCAGGGCCGCCAGGCCGATGGGCCCCGCGCCGACAATGGCCACCGTGTCGCCGAGCCCTACCTCGCCGTTCAAGGCGCCGATCTCATGGCCGGTAGGCAGAATGTCACTGAGCATCACCGCCGCGGCGCGGTCCATGTCCTTAGGCAAGCGGTGCAGGCTGTTGTCCGCGTGCGGGATACGCACGTACTCGGCTTGGGTGCCGTCGATCAGATGACCGAGGATCCAGCCGCCGTCGCGGCAGTGGGCATAGAGACCCCGCTTGCAATAGTCGCAGCGGCCACAGGAGGTGATGCAGGAAATCAGCACCTCATCGCCGACCTGAATATGGCTGACGCCGTCGCCGACTTCCTCGACGACGCCGACGCCCTCGTGGCCGAGGGTACGACCATCCTCCACGGCGGGCACGTCGCCCTTGAGGATGTGCAAGTCGGTGCCGCAGATAGTGGTATGGGTGATGCGCACTACCGCGTCCGTGGGCTTGGTCATGCTCGGGCGCGGCTTTTCCTCCCAGCGTCGCTGGCCCGGTCCGTGATAGACGAGTGCTTTCATGATGTTACCTCATTGAGTGGCACAGCTCGGCAGCTCATGGAGAGCTACGCATTCGGGTCAATTCGCGGTTACAGTTGCACCGCTTCCTCTAGCAGGCCCGCAGGACGGGCTCATTACTCCAGTACATAACGCCCTGGCGCTTCGTCCAGCGCTGGATAGCCTCTGGTCACCCCCGGCTCCCGAGCGGGTATGCGCTGGGTACTGTGACCTTCCAGCCAGCCCTGCCAGCAGGGCCACCAGGAGCCGTCATGATGCGCGGCAGTGGCCTGCCAGCCATCCGGATCCATGAAGGGGTCCTCAGCCTGGATGGTCGAGATCTGGTGGAAGCGGCGGGAATCACCGGGCGGGTTGACGATGCCGGCGTTGTGCCCGCCGCTGGAGAGCACGAAGGTGACGTCCGCCGGCGTCAGCCACTGGACCTTGTAGACGGAGCGCCAGGGGGCGACATGATCCTTGAGCGTGCTGACGGCGAACACGGGAATCTCGATGTCGGTCAGCGATACGGGCCGTCCGTCCACCCGGTAGCGCCCACCGGCGAGGTCGTTGTCGAGGAACAGCCACCGGAGGTACTCGCTGTGCATGCGCGCCGGCATGCGGGTGCCGTCGGCGTTCCAGGCCATCAGGTCGAACATGGGCGGACGTTCGCCGGCGAGATAACTGCGCACCATCCTCGACCAGATCAGGTCCTGGGAACGCAGCAGCTGGAAGGCGCCGGCCATCTGCCGGGTGTCCAGATAGCCCCTGACGGCCATGAGGTCCTCGAGGAAACGCACCTGATCCTCGTCGATGAACAGCATCAGCTCACCGGCCTCGCTGAAGTCGGTCTGCGCGGCGAGCAGCGTCAGGCTGGCCAGGCGATTGTCACCGTCCCGGCCCATGGCGGCCGCGGCAATCGACAGCAGCGTCCCGCCCAGGCAATAGCCCACGCCGTGGACACGCTGCTGCGGGCAGATGGCCGTGACCGCGTCGAGGGCCGCCATGACCCCCAGCCGCCGGTAGTCGGCCATGCCCAGGTCCCGCTCCTCGCTGCCCGGGTTCTTCCAGGACACGACGAACACCGTATGGCCCTGCGCCACCAGGTAGCGAACCAGGGAGTTTTCCGGGGAGAGGTCCAGGATGTAGTACTTCATGATCCAGGCCGGCACGATCAGCACCGGCTCGACATGGACCTCCTGGGTGGCGGGCGCGTACTGGATCAGCTCGATGAGCCGGTTGCGGTAGACCACCTTGCCCGGCGTCACCGCCACGTCTCGGCCGACCCGGTATGCTTCGACGCCCACAGGCCCCTCGCCGGCCTGCCGGCGGCGCCAGTCCTCCAGCAGATTACTGGCGCCGCGGGCCAGGTTGGCGCCACCCTCGCGCCGAGTCTGCTCCAGCAATTCGGGGTTGGTGGCGAGGAAGTTCGACGGCGAGAAGACGTCGAGTATCTGTCGTGCACCGAAGTTCACCATCGCCTCATGGTGGCGCGAGACACCCGGTACACCGGTGGTGGCTGCATGCCACCACTGCTGCTGCAGCAGGAAACCCTGATAGAGCACGTTGAAAGGCCAGCGCTGCCAGGCCTCGCCGCGAAAGCGCTTGTCCTGGGGTAACGGCTCGATGCAGGGCTCGCACGGTGCCCGGCAAGCCTGCTCCCAGTAACCGCCGAAGCGTTGCCACTTACGCAGGGCCTTGCCGGCGAGTTCGGCCTGCTTGTCGGGCGACAGGAGCAGATGTTGCGCCCAGTCCCACCAGGCCTGCTGGACGGCGGTCGGCGACAGCCCACCCGTGAAGAGGCTCGCCATGGCGTGCAGGCGCTGATCGGTCGACGTCGCCGGTGGGCTCGCTGCCGGCCCGTCGATGTTGGTTCGGGTCGTGGTGTCCATCAGCGCACCTCCATGGGGCGGCAGGCCGACTCGGGTTGCGGGGAACAGCAGAAGGTGGGTTCCGCTTCGGTAGGAGAGGGCACGGGCAGGCGGATCCCCGCACGGTACATCAGCGCCGCCACGGCCAGTCCGGCCAGGCGTGCCTCGGGAGGGTCGGCCCGGGAACTCAGTACCACCGGTACCGTCAGCCCCATGACCACCCCGGCCGCCGTGGCGCCGGCATGGTACTCGAGGTTCTTGGCCAACACGTTGCCGGACACCAGATCCGGCATGAGCAGGATGTCGGCTTTCCCCGCCACCGGGGAGTCTATGCCCTTTTCGTGGGCCGCGCGTTCCGAGATGGCGTTGTCGAAGGCCAGCGGCCCGTCGACCTCGGCGCCGGCGATCTGGCCGCGGCGGGCCATCAACGTCAGGCAGGCCGCATCCAGGGTGGAGACGATGGCCGGTTTGACCGTTTCCACGGCGGAAATGACCGCGGCGCGTGGCCGCTCGAGCCCGATCATGTGCATCAGCTCGATGGCGTTGTGCAGGATCTGCGCCTTGGCGTCGAGATCCGGCACGATGTTCACGGCCGCATCGGTCACGGCCAGCAGGCGTGGGTAGTCGGGCACGTCCACCAGAAAGACGTGGCTCACGCGCCGGCCGGGCTGTCGCAGGCCATTGCCCAGCAGGGCATGCATGAAGGTATCGGTGTGGAGGTGCCCTTTCATCAGCGCCTCCGCGCGTCCGGCCTGCACGAGCTCCACCCCGATGCGGGCGGCCTCCACATCCGAATCGGCCTCGATCATCGCTTGTGGATCGAGGTCCCACCCGATCGCCGCGGCGGCCTCGACGACCTCGGCGGGGCGGCCGATGAGCACCGGCTCGGCGATGCGTCGCCTCGCCGCCTCGCGAAGCGTCTCCAGCACCGCCGCCTGGGCCGCATTGACCACGGCGACGCGGATCGGGTCACCGCCACCGGCCTGCTGAATCAGGTCATCGAGCGTCGCAAGGGCCACTGGCGTTGCCATCTGGGTCATGTCACCTCCTGGGTGTTGGTTAATGTGCGCTGCACGTGCCGGGCGATCATCCGTTCTTCATCGGTGGCCACGGCCTCTACCCGGACCGGGCCCTCGTCGGCGGAAATCACCGGCCCGGGCGTGCGGTTGCGTCCTTCCTCCAGTGTGATGCCGAGATACCCCATTCCTGCGCAGATCTGTGCCCGGATCGCCGGTGAGTTCGCGCCGATGCCGCCGGTGAAGATCAGCCGGTCCAGCCCGCCGAGCGCGGCGCTCAGGGCACCGATGAAGTGGCGGGCACGATGGCAGAAGAAGTCGACGGCTTGCGTGGCCTCCGGCGTGTCCTCGCGGTGCGTCAGGAGTTCCCGCATGTCGGCACTCACCCCGGAAAGCCCCAGCAGCCCCGAGCGTCGATAGAGAAGTTCCTCGATCTCTGCGGCATCGAGCCCGTCATGACCGGCCAAATAGAGCAGGATACCGGGGTCCAGATCGCCGCTGCGGGTACCCATGGGCATGCCGCCCAAGGCGCTGAAGCCCATCGTGGTCTCGACGCTGCGCCCGTGGCGGATCGCCGCCATCGACGCCCCGTTGCCCAGGTGTGCGACGATCAGTCGTTCGTCGAGCGCTGTGGGGCCGTGGCGCCGTCTCAGGTCGTCGACGATGAACTCGTAGGAGAGGCCGTGGAAACCGTAGCGACGCACCCCTTGGGCCGCGTATTCCCGGGGCAGGCCGGTGTGCCGGGCGACCGCGGGCAGGCCGTGATGAAACGCCGTGTCAAAGCAGGCGAGTTGGGGCACGTCGGGGAACTGCGTGCGCATGGCGGTGATGCCGGCCAGGTTGTGTGGCAGGTGCAGCGGAGCCAGTGGCACCAGAGCGTGAAGCCGGTCCAGCAGGGAGGCATCGATCCTTTGGGGGCAGTCGCAATCGGGGCCACCATGGACCACCCTGTGCCCGATGCCGACGAGGTCCAGTCGGCTTGTCTGCTGTTGAAGAAGGGTGTCGACCTTCTCGATGGCGGTGGCATGATCAGCCAGTCGCGCGGGGTGGTCGTCAACCGTTCCCTGTGCACTCGACATCTGGAGCCGGCCTTGTGACGTGCCGATCCCACTGGCCGATCCCCAAACCAGCCGTGCGAGCCCTTCCGTCAGACCGAATACGGCAAACTTCAGGCTGGATGACCCGCAGTTGACCACCAGAATGGCCGATCGGCGGCTTGGCATCGTCGAGTCCTCCTTCTCCGGGGGCGAAAGGTGATCCCTGTTCAGCGCCTGGCTACAGGTCTCGGGCTCGGTTGATCTGTTGGGACAGACGCATCGCCTCGTGTTCCTCCAGCTTCAAGAGCTCGCGAACGAGATCCCGAGCCTCGGGGATGTCGGCGCGTCCTTCCAGGTAGCGGTATAGCGCGATGACCTGATCGTGCAGCGAGAAGACTTCCCGGCTGATGTCTTCGAAGCCCATCTCGGCATAGGGCAAATTGCACGCCTGATGGGGTTTGATGGGCGCATGCGACAGATAATCGTAGACCCAGGTGTTTAGGGCCTTGGGGTCGGCCTGCTTCTCGAAGCTGGCCACGGTGTGCTCCAGGACCGCCTCGTGATCGGCGAGATACTCCAGCAGTGATTTGGCCCGTGCCTCCTCCTGCCGGGTGGCACAGTGCCTGAAGCACTCGGCCAACTGGGCATGCAGCTGGCGAGTCCAGTCGATCAGGTCATGAAAGGTCTCGATCTTCATTTATTGCTCTCCATTAGTGGGTTGCTCTATAGGTATTGGCTGTAAACCGGGTCGGCTTCGACTGGGTCACTCGTTCTCGCTCCACCATCCCCCGCCGTAGAGGCTGCGAAACCCCATCTCGTACATGCTGTCGCGGGTCGTGCCGGCAAGCTCCAGCGTCGAGGCGATAGAGTCGCTCAACAGCGTCTCCCATTGCCGATAGGGGGTGTCACTATCGATCGGCGCCGGTGCGGTCTCTACCATCTCGGCCAGCCACTTCACACCGGTCATCCAGGGGGAGAAGCGTTCCGAGTACATCAGCCGGCTGGTCCGCGCCGGATGCAGTTGACGCAGCACCTCGGCTGACCAGGGGGTGGTGTAAAACCGCACCCAGGGCCCGACGAAGGTCTCGTAGAGGGCCACATTGTGCTCGGAGAGCGCTCGCACCCCTTCGAACGCCGGGGCCTGGTCGGGAAAGTTCAGGTCTTCCACGCGGCGCTCCTCGAAGCGCACCTGGAACTGGGGCTTGTGACAGTCGGGGTCGCCGGTGGGGTTGTCGATGCGCATCTCGTAGAGGCCAGGGGCCAGGTCATTCAGATTGCCGACGCTCTCGAGGATCGCTCGGTGCTCGAGGCGCGCCACCTTGGAGGAGACGAAGATGCCCAGATGCCCGACGTGGGGATTGAGCAGGTAGACGATACGCTGGTCGGCGGCCTTGAGTGCCGCGGTATCGGGATAGACCGCGGGGATCCAGTTGAGCGCCTGATGGGGCGGGGTGATGTTGTCGCCGCCGGAGGCGAAGATCACCAGGGGGTTGCGGATGCGCTTGAGGTCGACGCTACAGCCGGGGCAGACCTCGAGCTCGCCACGCTCCAGCTTGTTGCCGACGAAAAGGTTCTCGACGATGGCAACGATCTCCTCTTTGCTCAGGCTATAGAAGCCCGTCCACCAGCGCTCGAACTCGAGGAAGCGTTCGCGCTGGCCGTCGATGTCGGCGAACAGCTGATAGTCCTTCTGCCACAGGGTATTCGCAGGCTTGAGGGCTTCGAAGTTGGTGGCGAGGTTCGCACCGTCGAAGCGCCCGTCTCCCAGGTCGGCCATCAGGTGCGTCAGCCAGGCACCGCCAAGCAGGCCGCCGGCGAGGCGCATGGGATTGACGCCGGATTCGCCGGACCAGTAGGAGAGCGGCGAGCCGTTCAGCACCGCCGGCCCGACCAGACCCTCGCAGTCGGCGGAGAGCAGCGCGATGGCCCAGCCCGCCTGGCAGTTACCGTAGAGCACCGGCGGCTGGCCGGGGTGGCGCTCGGCCAGCGTCTCGACGAAGCGGCGCAGGACGTGCAGCACGTCCTCCAGTGTCTGGCCGGGGACGGGCTCGGGGAAGAAGATCACGAAGTAGACCGGGTGTCCCTCGTGGAGCGCCATGCCCACCTCGGAGTCGCGCTTGAAGCCGCCGATGCCTGGGCCGTGGCCGGCACGCGGGTCGACGATCATCACTGGCGGCCTAGTCTCGTCGAGGCAGTCCTCCAGGCAGTCCTCGCCGACCCGGGTGATGCGCAGCAGGGCATAGTTGGCGGGGCGCGCCAGTCGACGGCCATCCACGAGCATCTCGTAATCGAAGTCGAGCAGTGGCGGCTTGCCCGCCTGCTCATGCTCGAGCATGTTGTCCGCGCGCTCACGCAGCGTGTCCAGGTAGCGTACGCCGCGTCGCCACAGGTCGGTCTGATAGGCGAGTAGCTCCGTGGCCGGGTGGCTCGGGAGGGTGCCTTCTTCGGGCTCGGGTGCGGTCATCGGGGCGTCCATCTCTGGTGGGGCGGTGGGTTGGCGCTTGCGCGGGGTTTTATGAGCCGTGGGTGGCTTGGTGGTGGATGTTTTGGCGGTCATAGTGGATACCTCTCAGTGTCAGGATGTCGTGGGCGCCGATCTCGATCCGGAACTCGGACAGGAAGCGGTACGGCGGAACCTTCAGGTTGATCGGCGCCGGCACCGCCTTGAACACGCGTCCGGCGAAGTCGAACTGGGAGCCGTGGCAGGGGCAGAAGAAGCCCCGGGCGAGTCGTCGCTGACGACCACGATCGTGCCGACGAGAAAAACGTCTGCTTTTCATGACTGCACCTCTGGGATTTTGTCCTTACAGGCGCCAGCCACTCGTACTCGCCATCCGCAGGTGCGGAATGAAGCGTGGCGTGCGGGCCGCGTAGGTCTGCCATTTGTCGCCAAACTGGCGCGCTACCTCGCGCTCTTCGTGGATCGCCAGTCGTGAGTACATCCACACCAATACCGGGAACATGACCAGGGTCAGCAGGGTGGGCCACTGCAGCAGGAAGCCGGTCATCACCAGCACGAAGCCGGCGTACTGGGGATGCCGGACATGGGCATAGAGCCCGGTGGTGGCCAGTTCTCCCCGCCGCTGGGCGGTATAGAGTGACCGCCAGCCGGCGGCGATGAGCCAGAAACCCGCGGCGATGAACACCATGCTCAGCAGATGGAACGGCCCGAAATGCGGGTTGGCCTGCCAGCCGAACAGCATCTCCAGCAGGTGGCCCGCATCGTGGCTGAACCAGTCCACCTCCGGGTAGCGCGACTGCAGCCAGCCGGAGAGGAAGTAGAGGGTCAGCGGGAAGCCGTACATCTCCGTGAACAGCGCCACCAGGAAGGCGCTGAAGGCCCCGAACGAGCGCCAGTCGCGGCGCGTCTGCGGCTTGAAGAAGCTGAAGGCGAAGAAGATGAAGATCGCCGAGTTGAGAATGACCAGGCCCCACAGCCCATAGGCGGGTACGTCATCACTCATCGCGTCCTCCCTTGTGATCATCATGCCCGCCATGACCCCCGTGGCCTCCATGTCCGCCGTGCATGAACACATGCATTAGCGGACAGGCGAGCAGGATCAGCCAGGGCAGGGCACCGAGCAGGTGCACCTTGTGCTCCTCCCAGAGCAGGAAGCCCATCACCGCCAGGGCGATCGCCACCATGAGCCAGAAGCTGCCTTTGCTGGGTCCTCGCTCCAGCCACCCCTTTTCGTCATGCATGATCAAATCCTCACCCGGCGCAGGCGCAGCGAATTCATCACCACCGACAGCGAAGACGCGCTCATCGCGAAGGCGGCGAACATCGGCCCGATCAGGATGCCGAGGAACGGATAGAGGATCCCGGCGGCGATCGGTACGCCGGCCCCGTTGTAGACCAGGGCGAAGAACAGGTTCTGCTTGATGTTGCGCATGGTGGCCAGCGACAACTTGCGGGCCCGAACGATGCCGTCGAGGTTGCCCTTGACCAGCGTGAAGCCGGCGCTTTCGATCGCCACGTCGGCGCCGGTGCCCATGGCGATGCCCACATCGGCCTGGGCCAGGGCGGGAGCGTCGTTCACCCCGTCGCCCGCCATGGCCACCTTGCGGCCTTGTTCCTGCAATTCGCGGATGATGCGGGCCTTGTCCTCGGGCAGCACGTCGGCGCGGATCTCATCGATACCCAGTCGCCCGGCCACCGCCTTGGCGGTCCGCTCGTTGTCGCCGGTGGCCATGATGATGCGAAAGCCAAGTTTGTGCAGCGCCTTCAGGGCCTCGGGGGTGGTCTCCTTCACCGGGTCGGCGACGCTGACCAGGCCGGCGATCTGGCCATCGAGCACGACGAACATCACCGTTTCGCCTTCATCGCGGCGGGCGTTCGCGGTCTCGGAGATCCGGCCGCCATCGAGGCCCAGTTCGGCCATCAGCTTGGCGTTGCCGAGGGCCACCGACTGGCCGTCCACGACCCCCTTGACGCCCATGCCGGTCACGGCTTCGAAATCGGTGGCATCGGCGAGGGATACGCCACGTTCTTCGGCGCCGGCGACGATGGCCTCGGCCAGTGGGTGTTCCGAGCCACGTTCGAGGCTGGCCGCCAGGCGCAATACCTCGGCCTCGTCATGCCCTTCCTCGGGCAGCACCGCCACCAGCTTCGGCTTGCCTTCGGTCAGGGTGCCGGTCTTGTCGACCATCAGCGTATCGACCTTGGCGAAGCCTTCCAGCGCCTCGGCATTCTTGATCAGTACGCCGGCCTGCGCGCCGCGTCCGGTGGCCGTCATGATCGACATCGGCGTGGCCAGCCCCAGTGCACAGGGGCAGGCGATGATCAGCACCGCCACCGCCGAGACCAGCGCATAGGACAGCGCCGGCGCCGGCCCCCAGATCGCCCAGGCGATGAAGGAGAGGATGGCGACGCCGATCACCGCGGGCACGAACTTGCCCGCCACCTTGTCGGCGAATTTCTGGATCGGTGCGCGGCTGCGCTGGGCGGCAGCCACCATCTCGACGATCTGGCTGAGCATGGTGTCGGCGCCGATGCGGGTGGCCTCCATGACCAGGCTGCCGGTGCCGTTGATCGTGGCCCCGGTGACCTTGTCGTCTTTGACCTTTTCCACCGGCACCGGCTCGCCCGAGATCATCGACTCGTCGATCGAGGAGCGGCCCTCGACCACCACGCCGTCCACCGGCACCTTGTCGCCGGGGCGCACCCGCAGGTGGTCGCCCACCTGCACGTCTTCCAGCGCGACCTCTTCTTCGCTGCCGTCGGGCCGGATCACCCGCGCGGTCTTGGCGGCCATGTCCATCAGCGCGCGGATCGCCTTGCCGGTGCCTTCACGGGCGCGCAACTCCATCACCTGACCCAGCAGTACCAGGGTGACGATCACCGCCGCGGCCTCGAAATAGACGCCGACGGTGCCGTCTTCCCGGCGAAAGCCGTCGGGGAAGACGCCCGGCAACAGCACCGCCACGATGCTGAACAGATAGGCCGCGCCGACCCCCATGCCGATCAGGCTGAACATGTTGAGGTTCATGGTGCGGAAGGAGTTGTAGCCGCGCACGAAGAACGGCCAGCCCGACCACAGGATCACCGGCGTGCTGAGCACCAGCTCGATCCACATCGCGTTGCGTTCACCGAAGAAGTCGCGAATGGCCCCGAGGCCCAGGTAGGGGCTCATCGTCAGAATCAGGACCGGAAGCGTGAGCACGGCCGCGACCCAGAAGCGTCGGGTAAAATCGACCAGCTCGGGATTCGGCCCTTCATCGCCGACCGCCGCCGATTCCAGCTCCAGACCCATACCGCACAGGGGGCAGGCACCGGGAGTGGTTTGGCGCACCTCGGGGTGCATCGGGCAGGTGTAGACGGCGCCGGCATGCCCGGCCGGCACCTTGTCGTACTTGCCGCCGTGGGCCGGCGCGGAGGCCCCATGACCATGCCCGTCATGCGTCTGCGAGTCGTCGCTTCCCACGGGCACGAGGTGCATGCCGCACTTGGGGCAGTCACCCGGCTGGTCGGAGACGACCTCCGGGTGCATCGGGCAGGTGTATTGGGCGCCACCCTGGCTGCCGGCGGTGTGTTGGTCCGTATCGCCGCTGCCTCGTGTCGGTGCCTCGTGCGAGGCATGCCCGTGACAATGGTCGTGTTGGTGTTGCGTCATGGGATCGTCTCCGTCGCTTCCGCGTCTTGATTCAACCTCGTGGCCCTATCTCGATAGGATCGAAACTAATAGTGCCGTATCCAATAATCAGGAGGTGCGATCAAAGTAGAAGATCGCGCCTGCGTTGCTCGTATTCCTCGCGGTCGATCTCGCCGCGGGCATAGCGTTCTTGCAGAAGGTCCAGTGCCGTTGGCCGCTGTTGAGACATGGCCTCGCCCCGGCCTCGGGTCATGCCACGCACGAGGAGAACGGCCAAGGCAATGACGGCGCCCCAGAACAACACCATCATGAGCCCGCCGAAGAGCATATGCCCCCAGCCGTAATTCCCCATATACGCCATCATGTCGCCCCACATGGTCGGATCTCCTTTCATGTTGAATTACCCTGCCCTGATGTCAGGCTAAAACCTGTGGGTAACCCAAGGATCAAGAAAAATAGAGGTGAAAGCATGCGGCTCTTGATCCCGGTCAGCTTTCGTCATCCTCGTTGGAATGGAATCACCACCGCAGGCATGCGTTGATGTGTGAATCCATGTTAGTGCCCCCCGCTCATCGTGAGTATTGCGTGAGGTATCGGCTAGCTTCCGCCACTGTCCCCAGCGAGGAATAAACATCGGTACTCGCCGCTGATAGGCGCGAGATGTCGCTGCCAATTCCTTGGCAACATCGAGTATGGCCGAAAAAGCTGAAACAAGCCTGAATGGCTGCTTGGAGCGTTACATGTGTTGTCCATGGGGCCTGCCTCCCGCCGATTCTCACCGTCCAAAGCGTGTGGCAAAGAAGTTGTAGAGCGGGCCGAAGACCAGGGCGACGTACCAGCCGTAGCCGAAGCTTTCAGCCAGGCCCAGGAAGAAGCTTGACCAGCTCAACCAGGTGAAGCCAGGCAGCAGGCGAAGCCAGCTCTCATACATCGCCTGGTCGGGAAACAGCAGGTCGAAGCCGACGCATAGGGTGAAGGTCACGGCCAGAAACAGCCCCAGGCTCATCCCGAGCGTGATCACGGGAATCCGTGGCGTAGCCTGGACCGGCAAGCGGGTTCCGGAGCGAGGCTTGGCTGTCGACGGAACATCGGCATCAGGCATCTTCGTTCTCCGGTTGGGTAGTAAAGTCCTTTGCTGCAGGTGCGAGATATTGTTCGGGCGCGGCCTCGAAGCGCTCCCGGCAGTCACGAGAGCAGAAGTAAAAGACGTGGCCATCGTGGACGCTCGGCTTGGCCCTTTCGGTTCTGACGGTCTTGCCGCAGACGGGATCGACGTCCTCGGCTGGCGGAATCCACTTCAGCCCCTCGGTGGCGTGTGGATCCTCTCGACTATCGTCGCCATGCTTGCTCCTGCCATGGCGGTGCCCCATGACGTGGGCACCACAGCCAAAGCGCATCATCAGAAAGAGGATCGCTGCCCAGATCAGGAAGTAAAACAGTGCGTTCATAAATGCCTCCTCGTGACTTCCGCTAAGCTGTACCCGATACCGAGCCCGCTGGCGTGCTTACGAATGTGCATGCGAAAGAGACTCTCCACGCACAGCGGCCACTCCGGCAGTTGCCTGGATCAATGTGGGGCGGGCACGGGTTTCTCCCGCACAGCCATGTCTGGAAGCGCGGGATCAGGGAGCGAGTCGACTTAGACTCTGTAGCGTTGGGTCAAAAGGTAGACTGGAACCGAAGAGGGGGAGAGGAGAGCGCTTGGCCTGCCGCTGGCGGTGACAACCCGGGGCGCTATGGCTGGGGCCGTCATGCTCAAAGGAAGAGGCTCGAAGTCCAAGTCCTGGCGCTCCAGGCGCAACAGGGCGCTGCCGACATTACGAGTGCCATGGCCATGGTGGCATCGCGGTTGAGGATAGTCTGCGTTGATGAACTCGATGTTCGAGTGCGCATCTGCGTGAGGCTCAACGCCAACCTGGCCAGACACAGTAGAGGAGGGAGCATCTGCCGAGGAAGGGACATCTGCCATTGTGGCGGCGCTAGAGAGCAGTAGCACCATGCCCAGCAGGATGACCAGACCAAAGCGATGCCACGCGGTGGCAGACCGCGAGGATTGCTTGGGAAATGACGCGTGCCTGGCCATGCGGCAGGGCTCCTGCAGAGTGATGAACTGGTCTAATTGGAGCGGACACCCCGGTAAGCCTCATACTAGAGGCATTGGAGGTGTTTGTGGTGGGTCAGCCACGACGACCATGGCGCCTTCGCCGCCCGCGGTGTGCACGGCCAGACGATCTGGATCGATCCCACCGCCGAGATGGTCATTGTGCGTCTGGCCTCCCACCCAGTAGCTGCCAACGCCGCCAATGACCCCACCTCGCTGCCGGCCTATCGGGCCCTGGCCGACTACCTGATGGATCAGGAGCAGTGACCTTCGGGTAGATAGCGTCTCGCTAAGCCTGCGCGGCGGGCGATATGGCGATCCCCCTGCGCACCCCGGAGATTCTGAGCCAGCAGGGCCTCGAGCCCTGGCTCACCTCGGTCGCTGTGTCCCATATAACCTTATTTGGCAACACCCCCACGCCTCTCATGGAAGCGCACCTTGGGGGGGGGCCACTTCAGAATGCGCTTAGCTTGCTTGATGATACAGGGCATCATGGTGAATCGGCAGGGAGGCCGCAAGGCGCGATGTGGCCATGGACGCTAGCCCGTCTCAGCCATGCCCTTATCATATTCTTGCCATCTTTTGGGATCACGTACGAAATCGGCTCCAGGCACGCTATACCATATTTCAGCCTTTTTTTGTGAAGGCACTCCTGACGGCAGGCTCACGCAAAAAACGGCTTATACCATATTTGGCTCGTTTTTGGGGAATTGGAGATTCCAGCCAGCTTCCCTATTCACCATGATGTTTGTTGTACCGTGGGTATGCCACATCGCAACCAGGAGAAACCGATGAGCACGCTCAGCTACCACCACTACTCCCCTTTCACAAGGAGGTACCTCAACGCTGTAAAGAAACAGCTGGGCCTACCCAAAAATGCGCCGTTGGACTACGAGGTCATGAGGCACGTCCTTGAGGATCCGGCTATTCTTTCCTCTATCAATGCCGATATCTTCATGCTTGAGCAATTTCATGCAAAGGCCGGCCATGTGATCATCCCGTCTGCTGCCATCTCCGATAAGGTAAGCAAAGATCAGTTTACGTCAGCAAATCCTCCGTCATGGCAGTGGCCGGCCAAGGTTACTACGGTTTCTGTTCCTCATGGCCAAACTTTTGGCAGCCATAAAGTTGATGGGATATTGGTAGGTTGGATGAAATCATCAGAAATTTCCCGGCAAATGAACAAAATGCTCCGCCACTACAATATTGATGAATGGTACGAGCCCGTAGAGAAAGAAGGGCACAGGCTCACTATAGCAATCAACAGCCCGATAGATGAAGATCCCATTAATCACCCCTGCATGCTGAGGTCAGCATTCACGACATCGGAAATAGGTGACTTTATAAACAACGATGTCATGCTACCCACAGAGCATGGAGCGGATCCACTCATAGCAGAAGAGTATGAGATCCTCCGCGAAGTATCAAATTATATAGTTTCTTTGGGTAGCTATATCACGTCACGCCCTGAGATGGTAAAAGCTGGAAAGCCTACGTGGCTTAAAAACTCCATCCGAAACCAACGGGGGGTGAAGATTCTCGCTATTGAGGGCTAAGTCTCGGGTTTACCCCCCCCCCCCCCGTTCGGCAAATAACTCAGGTCGATTGGCCTGCCACTCCCTCATCGCCTCGATCGGTGATTTAAGTCGACGGGGCGATCGGCACAATACGGTAGATCGAAGCGAGCCCCCGGACGACTCCCGGTGATCGTCGATGAACTCGATCATCACCGGGAGTCGTCCGGGGGCTCCGCCTGGGTAAAAGCGCGGAGGCCTTGCGGAGAATCTCGTTGGCTTGTTTCAACTCTTGGTTCTCGCGTTCCAGGGCCTTGATCCGCTCGCGTTCAGTCGTAGTCGTGCCTTCGCTGAGCCCCGCATCACGTTCAGCCTGACAGACCCAGCTATGCAGCGTCTCTGATGTGCAGCTGATCTTGGGGGCAATGCCACCGTTAGCCGCCTACTGGGAGGGGGAGTCAGGCTTATGGTCGCAGATCATGCGGACGGCCCGCTGACGGACCTTAGGGGGACTCGTTTGGAAGTGTTCATGGCTCCATCCTCTCAAGGTATGGAGCCCCGGGAATCCCGGTACGGTTCATGATGGACGTCACCATAGACCAGGAGGAGAATGCCGCCGAGATCGGCCTGGAGCATAACCTGGGGCTGCCCCTGACCTGGTGAGCGACCTCGACTAAGTGCCCATCTTTCTGGAAAAGTTATCTGCACCCTGCGTGACGCTGGTGCCGACATACAGGAGAGGTGCAAGGAGACCTCCAAGGGCACCTCGCCGTCAGCGGGATCGCGTGCTGAGTGAAGCAGCGTGTGGCCCAAAATGCTGCGGTTATTCTTTGAATCCAGGCTTCCCAGTTGTAGCGTGTTTTTTATGTCATTTTTTCGACTTCGGCCCTTGGAGTTGTTGGGCCGAAGTCTAGGATGGGGGATCCCTGAACTTATAGGTGCTTTGATTTGGTGTGAGACAATAGTGGTTTTGTAGCTGGTGTCCAGAGTATTTCACTTCCCTTGCGTACCAAGCCGGATTTGGTTTTCCGAAAAGCATGGCTGAATTTATTGGATGCAGCACTTTGTGCATCTGCATCTCTGACATATCGTGCGAGTGTGGTTGCAGGGCGAACGCCATAACGTGCTCCCGGAGAGGCGCAGGTCCAAATGTGCCTGAGCGTGATGGCCAGTTCCGGCTCATGGCGATCCAGATAAGCCAGAGCAATGGCACATGCTTCGAGAGTTAGAGCGTCGTGCTCGCAGAGGCTCCATGCATTAGTTGGCTTACCTTGCGAATCGTAGGTGAAAGTTTTTCCTATATCATGGAGTAGGCCTGCTACAAAACCAAGCTCTAGAAGAGCACGTGGCATATTGGGCTCGTTTAGTTTAATCATGGCGACCACATTTCGTGCAACCTCCAGAGAGTGTTCCAGCAGTCCGCCACGGTAGGCATGGTGATGTGAGCGGCTAGCTGGCGCGTTTAGAAATACTTCCAGGCGGTCCTTCCTTTCGATAACACGCCTGATAAAGTTCTTAAGATGAACTGACTTCAGTGAGCGTACAGATGTTACCAATTTATCCAATGATTCGGGAGCAGAGCAGTACGCCCTAGGCAAACTGTGCAAATATGGCTGCATATTGACTTCGTCGCGTGATGCCAGACGGATATCGTGTAGTTTTACATCCAGGCCCAAAGAGTTGCTTCCACACTCGATTCCAGAAACAGTGACTTGGTCAAGGTATCCAATGGGCTCTGGCATGGTTCCGTTATCGACATCCAGGCCAGCAATGTAATCCGTATCGCAGTTGCTCAGACGGAGCTTTATATAGGGAGAGCCATGCTGGTCGAATTCTACGATTCGTCCAGTAAGTCGGTAGACTCCAGAAAAGTTGGATGAGGACCGGCAGGAAGAGTTACTCAGTTTCATCTTCTTTCTCCTTTTTGGAATTAGAGAGAGGTGTTCCGATTAGTCTTTCGAAAGCTGACCCATCCATGCGGGTAGCGTTTGGTATGTAGCGTGAGTAAACTTTGAACAACATCTCAGTGGATGAGTGGCCCAAGATTTTAGCTACCCATTCGGGATTTTCTCCCGAAGCAAGAAAAAGCGTCGCGGCAGTATGTCGTGTCTGGTATGGACGACGCTTTTTCATGCCGAGACGTCGAAGCAGTGGATACCAGACTCGCTTGGTTACGTTGTTGTGATCCAAAGGCTCTCCAAGACGGTTGCAAAAAACATATTCACTTTTGTGTCTTGTGATGGCATGTTGCCGCTTGAGAGCATCCAGTACAGGGCCAAGCAGCGGAATTTCACGCTGAGAACCATCTGTCTTGGTATATTCTGTCTGGCCTCTTATAAGTGTTTCTCGCACTAGGATTTCACGTTTATCGAAATCGATATGTTTCCATTTCAGTCCATCGACTTCTCCGGTCCTTAGCCCAGTGTAAAATCGAACAATATAGTAATTCCGGAAATCGGGCCTAACCTGGCTGGTGATGCGTTCGACTTCTCTCAGTGAAAATGGCTCTATGTGGCTTTTTTTAAGCTTCAGCGGTTTGATATTCCGGTAAGGCGTCTCGAATCCAAGCCGGTCTGCAGCTTCGTCGACTATCATGCGAATAACTGCCATGTGGCTGTTGATCGTTTTTGGAGAAAGCATGACGTTGCTGCCTCTTCCTCTCCGTTGGGCAAGTTTGGCTCTGAACTCGAGGATATTGGATTTCGTGATGTGGGCGGCCGGGATGTCACCGAATTCCGGAATCAAGGAGTTTTCCAATATCGAGTTGACGTTACGTATGTGTGACTGCCGCCACTCTACCTGCATTTCCTGGAACCATTGATTGGCAAATTCCTTGAATGTCACACTTATGAGAGTATCCCTGTTGGAGAGTGATTCATCTTCTTCCCTTTCGCTTTGAGAGTTTTGTTGTTGAATCTTCTTCAAGTTACGACTTCCCGGGAAGAACTCGGCATAGTCGAGCTCGTCCAGCAGAATCTTGGCTTCGACTCGCTGCATCAGCTTCTCGACTTGTTTTCGGTTTGCAGGGGTATCCGTCAGCGCCGTCTGCTCTCGGCAACGCACGCCCTGATAGAAGAAGTCGAGATAGAGTTTTCCTGTTTCCTTGCGGACCCGGACCTTACCCATGACATACCCCTCCACCTGCCATGGGGATCGCCAGATCGTCGCCTGTGGAGCCGGCCAGCATTTCTTGCTCAACCGCTTCCCAGAGGAAAAGGATTTTTCGCCGCCCGAAAGGCTTGATGTAGTGCTTGCCTTCAAGGAGGACGGTGTCCTTGAGGCACTGGCGGATGGTGCGGCAGTCGTACTTGATCCTGGCCGCGAGCTCTTCCGTGGTGAGGTAGGTATAAGAGGTATCCATCGAAAACGCCCTCGCGTGGTGATAGCCTGTGTCTACAAAAGGCATTCGCAGTAGCCAAATGCCATCCTGAATGACATTTTAGCCTGCATAATCACACTTGCAAGGGCTTTTTGTTATCCAGGATAAAAAAATCACCTTTGGGATGGAGTGAGCATGATTCGATGCCACCTGGCGCGCCTGATGGGGGAGCGCAAGATGAAGATCGTGGATGTGGCGCGAGAGACCGGGTTAAACCGCAATACGGTGACGCTTCTCTACAAGGAGACGGCGCAGCGCATCGATCTGGAAGCGTTGGAGAAACTGTGTCGGCTGTTTCAGTGCGAGGTGAGCGATCTTCTGGAGTACGTGCCCGAGGAGCCGTGAGAAAGGGTGGGTGGCCACTTTAGGCGTCTTGTGACGCTGTCTGCCCGAAGGTCGTTGTTCGACGGCAATGGCTGGAAGAGATTTCCGATGGGTGGCACGGGAGTGTCACAGTGGTGTCACAGGCGACTTTTCCTGCAGACAACGAAAAGAGGCAGGCCAGTAAAATACTGACCTGCCTCTAAAATATTGGTAGCGGGGACCGGATTTGAACCGATGACCTTCGGGTTATGAGCCCGACGAGCTACCAGACTGCTCCACCCCGCATCAACGTGTGGCGTATTCTACACGGGATTCACCTTTAGTCAAGCGTAGCCCTCAAACGCTCGTCCCTCACGCCCTCTCTGGGCCATACTGTTCTTGCTTGTCATAAAGATGACAGCTTGATCAAGAACAATGTGCAGTTCGGCCGGCAGGGCCGGAGCACAGTGTCATCATCATCAGGGAGGTATACATGGCCAATTCATCACGCGTCGCCTGGGTCACCGGCGGTACCGGCGGCATCGGTAGTGCGATCTGCCGTTCACTGGCCGCCGAGGGCTACAAGGTAGTGGCCGGCTACCATAACCCGGAGAAGGCCAAGGCCTGGCTCGAGGAGCAGAAGGCCGCCGGCTTCGACAATATCGACATTGCCGGGGTCGACCTGGTCGATTACGACGCTTGCGTGAAGGGCGTCAAGGAGATCGAGGAGAAGCACGGACCGATCGCCGTGCTGGTCAACTGTGCCGGTATCACCCGTGATGGCACCATGAAGAAGATGAGCCCCGAGCAGTGGCACGAGGTCATCGACACCAACCTGAACAGTGTCTTCAACACATGCCGCAGCGTGATCGAGAGCATGCTCGAGCAGCAGTACGGCCGGATCATCAACATCTCCTCGATCAACGGCCGCAAGGGCCAGTTCGGGCAGGTGAACTACGCAGCCGCCAAGGCGGGTATGCACGGCCTGACCATGTCCCTGGCCCAGGAGACTGCCACCAAGGGCATTACCGTCAACACCGTGTCGCCGGGCTATATCGCCACCGACATGATCATGAACATTCCCGAGAAGGTGCGCGAGTCGATCCGTGAAACCATCCCGGTGAAGCGCTACGGCAAGCCCGAGGAGATTGGTCGCCTGGTGGCCTATCTGGCCGACGAGGAGTCCGGTTTCATCACCGGCGCCAATATCGATATCAACGGCGGCCAGTTCATGGGCTGACGCGGGCTGCCGCCTGCCTCTAGGCAGGATAGCGCCACACAGGAGCGCGAGGGAGACCTCGCGCTCCTGTTTCGTTCAGGGGGGTGGGAGGCGCGACAGACGCTCCAGCATATGGTCCAGTTCCCCGACCTCGCGCTCCCATATTGCCGGCGGCACGGGGCCGATGGCCAGCAACTCGGCGAGCACGCCGCGTACCTCCTCGGCCCGGGACGACTCACGCCCCAGGTTGTCGTTGAGGCGTTCGACCTGTATCGCCAGGCGCAGCGGCTCGTCGCGCTGGCTGACGCTCCCCACGGCCAGCAACGAGAGGTGCACTCTCACGCGTGCGAGGCGCTCCTCGACCGTGTCGATTGATGTGGTTTCCTGGCGAGCGGCGTTGCGCCGAGCGTGGGCGCGGCTCATGTCGTCGCCCAGTGTGAGCGCCTTCGGGATTGCTACCTCTCGTGCCTCGCCGCCCTCGAGTCGTGTGGCATCTGCCTCGAGGTGTTCCTCGAGCAGCGTACGCACGGCCTGCCACTCCTCCACCTGCTTGGCCACCGCCAGGCGCTCCAGGCGCTCGCGCCGGGCACGCACGATGCCGGACCAGCGCCGCCGCATGCCCTCGCTGCGGCGTCCCCCGGGGAGTGGCTCCAGCGCGGCGGCCTCGTCGATGGCCCTGGCCAGCTGCGCTGCATCGGCCGGCTGGGCGGGTTGCCAGCTATCCATGCGGTCGATGAGCGCCTGCATGGCGTCCATTCGTTCCCTGGCTCGGCGAACGCGGTCGTCCCGAGCCGCCTCGCGGCTGGCGAAGATGGTGTCGCACAGGCCGCGGAATTCGCGCCACAGCGCCTGTTCCTCGCCCTTGGGGGCGCGGCCCAGCTCCCGCCAGCGACGCTGCAGCGCCTTGGCCTGCTCGGCGCGCCGGGTGGCGGGGCTCTCATCTCCTGACAGCTGGCGGGCCTCCTCGATCAGTTCGCGCTTGGCCTCGGCGATCTCCCGGGCGCGCTGATCGATCAGCGCCTGGAGGCGGTGGCGGATGGCGCCGAAACGCCGTCCGACGGCTTCTGCCTGTTCGCGTGGGACCGGCGAGGCCCGACGCCACTGGTCTCGGGCTCGGTCACGGATCTCGCGCAAGGCGTCGGGGTCGGCTTGCTGGGCGGGGTGGTCGAGGAGTGTCTCGAGCTGTTCGCACAGGGCGATACGCGTCGCCAGGTTGTTATCGCGCTCGGCGTCGAGGCGCGCCCGCCAGGCCGCCAGGCGTTCGTGAATGCGATCCGAGGCGGCGCGGAAGCGCGCCGACTGTTCGCGGTTGGCAGCGGCATCGCCCAGTGACTTCCACTCCTTGACCAGCTGGCGGTGGCGGCGATCCAGAGCGCCCTCCACGCTGGCCTCGTCGTCGGCCAGAGCCTCGATGCCGGCGACCAGCTGTTCGCGTTTGGGGCCGGCCACGAATCCACGCCAGTCGCGCAGCTCGGCCAGCCGGGCACCAAGGCGTTTGAAACGTGCCTCCAAGGGGCGGAAGCGGGTGGCATCGATGCGTTCGGCAAGCTGGCGCAGGTGCTGGTAAAGGCGGCTGGCCGGCTTGAAGGCGCCGCGCTCCAGCAGGCGCTCGAGCTCATCGAGCTGCTCCTCGAAATGCTCTGCGGGCACCACGGCGCTGGCCGGCGTGGTCGCCGGGCTGTTCTCGAGCCGCTGGCGTGTCCTGAGAAGCAGTGGCGTGGGCGCCAGGTCGCCGGGCCAGTCGATCGCCGTGAGCAATCCCTGGAGACGCTCCTTGTCGTCATCCTCGAGGGCCCGCTCCAGTTCACCGGCGCGCTGGGTGAGGCGCACCCAGGCACCGCCGATCGCCTCGAAGCGGCCCAGGGCAGCGTCGTAACGCCGGCGCAGCGTTTCATCGGTGACATGGTGGTCGGCGAGCTCCTGCCAGCGGTGGGCCAGCAGTCGCTTCTGGGCGCGCAGGCTGTCGATATCCTGGGCCCCCAGCGTCTCGCTGCGCTCGAGTGCCTCGAGGCTCTCTTCCAGCGCCTCCACCAGGCTCTCGCTGGCCTGCTGGGCGTCCTCGCGGTGGCGATGGGCGGCGGCATTGGCGCGCTGTTGCGCCTCGTGATCCTCGACCACCTTGCGACAGCGCAGACAGGCGTCGTGGTAGCGGCGCTCCAGGCTTGCGTCGGGGGTATCCTCGAGCTGCTGCCATTCGCGCATCAGGTGACGCAGGCGTCCGGCATAGAGCGGCTCCCAGGGGGCGCCGGCGTGGCGCTCCAGGGCCTGCACCAGCGACTCGCGACGCTCCCGGGCGGCGGCCAGCTCGGCGGCGTCGGCGCGGCGGCGGTTGAGACGCTCGCGGGCCTGGCGCATGACCTGGCGGTCGCGCTTCGCCTCGCGCACCAGCCGTGACAGGCCAGCGTCGCTGTCGACCCTGGCCGCCGCGGCATGGCGTACCGCGGCGATGCCGTTGTCACAGGCCTGTCGCACCAGGGCCGCCTCGTCCTGTAAGCGCTCGATCGCCGCCAGGCGCAGCTGCTGGTTGTCGCCCTCGAGGGCGATCGCCTCGAGCAGCGCGGTATCGCTGAGTCGACCGACCATGGCGACCCGGGCGGAAAGCTCCAGCTGTCCCTCCTTGCCGCAGACGAGTGCCGTCAGGCGGCGTTCGAGTTCCGGCGAGTGCCCCTCTTCGTCGAGCAGGGCGATCAGCCCCTCGGGGTCCTCGAGCCGTGCGAGCGCTGCAGTGCGCACGGCCGGGTCGGTGTCCGCTGCCAGTCGCTCCAGGGCGCGACGATGATCGTCGCGGGCGGGGTCAAGGCGCGCGATAGCCTGGCGACGCACGCCAGGGTCGGGGTGCTGCCAGCGGGGGGCGAAGAGGCGGCGGAAGAGTCCGGACATTGGGTATCCTGGCGTGGGCGGCATTGCGTGCCGGGGCACTCCCGCCCGTATCGTTGTTGGTCAATCCTGTGATGGCTATCTAAGCATGCGTCGCGGCTGGGGAAAAGTCCGTGTCCGGGGCGGTCCTGTGGCTATACGGCGACACTGACAGGTGGTGCTCGTCGCGCGTATGATGGAGTTGCAGGGGAGGTGCGAGTCGCTTAGCTTTGACTCTACTCCCATCACAGCGACCTGGAGTTCGGCAATGAGCCTCAAACTGGACAGGGAAAGCGCAGCCTTCACTTTCAAGGGAGGCATGCTGCCGATGACGGTCATGGAGCTGGCCAGTGCCGATCCCGAGCAGATTCGCGATCAGCTCGCCGGCAAGCTCAGTCAGTCGCCGGCCTTCTTCCAGCACACGCCGGTAGTGCTCAGCGTGGAGAAGCTTGACGAGCCTCACCTGGCCCTCGAACGCATCTGTGCGGTGTGTCGTGGCCACAAGCTGTTGCCCGTGGCCGTGCGTGGCGGTGCCGACCCGGTCAAGCAGTCGGCGTGGGCCCTGGGCCTGGGCTGGTTTCCGCCCCAGGAGAGTGGCCGGGCGCGCCCCCTGGAGAGCGTTGCCGCCGGCGAGGCACCAGTTGCCGACGAGTCGGTCGACCTGGAGGTGCCGCCAGGCGTCGCTAGCGGCGGGCGTATCTTCCGCGGCACGGTGCGCTCCGGGCAGCAGATCACCTCGCCCAGCGGTGACCTGGTGGTGGTCGGTGCCGTCAATGCCGGCGCCGAGGTGCTCGCCGCGGGTAGCGTGCACGTCTATGGCGCGCTGCGCGGCCGCGCCCTGGCCGGAATCCATGGTGACCCCCAGGCCAGCATCTTCTGCCGTGAGCTCCATGCCGAGCTGCTTTCGGTGGCCGGCAACTACAAGCGCCTCGAGGACATCGACCGACGGTTGCTGGGAACTCCAGTGCAGGTGCGCCTCGACGGGGATCAGCTGGGCATTACCTCGCTCGCCTGAGCGGCATGCCCCTCGATAGCCCGATCCATTTCAACGACACGACAGGAAGCGACTCTTGGCCAAGATCATCGTTGTGACCTCCGGCAAGGGAGGCGTCGGCAAGACAACCAGTGCGGCAGCCATTGCCACCGGCCTGGCACTGCGCGGCAACAAGACCGTGGTCATCGACTTCGACGTAGGGCTGCGCAATCTGGACCTGATCATGGGCTGCGAGCGCCGCGTGGTCTACGATCTGGTGAACGTCATCCAGGGAGAGGCGGGGCTGAGTCAGGCGCTGATCCGCGACAAGCGCGTGGACAACCTGCATATCCTCCCGGCCTCCCAGACCCGCGACAAGGATGCCCTGACCCTGGAGGGGGTCGAGAAGGTACTCGATACCCTGAGCAAGGACTTCGACTACATCCTCTGCGACTCCCCTGCAGGCATCGAGCGTGGCGCCCAGTTGGCGATGTACTTTGCCGACGAGGCGATCGTGGTCACCAATCCCGAGGTCTCCTCGGTGCGTGACTCCGACCGCATCCTCGGCCTGCTGGCCTCCAAGACCCGGCGCGCCGAGCGCGGCGAGGATGAGATCAAGCAGCACCTGCTGATCACCCGTTACAACGCCATGCGGGTCGACACCGGCGACATGCTCAACCTCGAGGATATCCGCGAGATCCTGGCCATCGACCTGATCGGCCTGATTCCGGAGTCCGAGGCGGTGCTGCGTGCGTCTAACCAGGGGGTGCCGGTGACCCACGACAACGATAGCGATGCCGGCCAGGCCTACGCCGATACCGTGTCGCGTCTGCTCGGCGAGGAGGTGCCCCTGCGCTTCCACGAGTACCAGAAGAAGAGTCTGCTGAGCCGCATGTTCGGAGGAGGTCGTCGTTGAAACTGCTTGAATTCCTGAAGCGAGAACGCAAGAAGTCCGCGTCGGTCGCCAAGGAGCGGCTGCAGATCATCGTGGCTCACCAGCGCAGCCAGCGCGGGCAGCCCGATTACATGCCGATGCTCGAGCGCGAGCTGCTGGAGGTGATCCGTCGCTACGTCCAGGTGGACGACGATGCCATCAACATCAGCCTCGACAGCGAGGACAACTGCTCCGTGCTGGAGCTCAACGTGACCCTGCCCAAGGGCTCGCCGGGCTGAGCCAGCGCCCCTGATGCCTGGAAGCCGTGATAGCCCTGCGGGCCGAGCCAGGCTGGCTGAGCGCACCGCGGGGCTGTGCTAGGCTGTGGCCTCCATGCTGAATCGCCGGAGAGACCTTGCCCATGGCGCCGCCTGACGCCCCGCAGACCTTCCTGTGGCACGACTACGAGACCTTCGGTGCCGATCCGCGGCGCGACCGGCCCTCCCAGTTCGCCGCGATCCGCACCGATGCCGAGTTCAACGAGATCGGTGAGCCGGTCACCCTGTACTGCCGGCCGGCCGATGACTTCCTGCCCCATCCCCAGGCCTGCCTGGTCACCGGCATCACCCCCCAGCAGGCGCGCCGCCGCGGGGTGCCCGAGGCGCAGTTCGCCGGACAGATCGAGGCGCTGATGAGCGCGCCGGCTACCTGCTCGGTGGGCTACAACAGCGTGCGCTTCGATGACGAGGTCAGTCGTCACCTCTTCTACCGTAACCTCCTCGATCCCTATGCCCGGGAGTGGCAGAACGGCAACTCCCGCTGGGACCTGATCGACGTGGTACGGGCCTTTCACGCCCTGCGCCCGGAGGGACTCGAGTGGCCGCGTCGGGAGGATGGTGCCCCCAGCTTCAGGCTCGAGGACCTCACCGCCGCCAACGGCATCGAGCACGCCGGGGCTCACGATGCCCTGGCCGATGTACGCGCCACCATCGCCCTGGCCCGGCGCCTGCGCGAGGCCAATGCCAATCTCTTCAACCTGCTGTTGAGCCGGCGCGGCAAGCGCGCCGTGGGCAAGCTGCTCGATGTGCCCGGGCGCAAGCCGCTGCTGCATATCTCGCGGCGCTACCCTGCCAGCCGCGGCTGCGCCGCCCTGGTGGTGCCGCTGGCCGAGCACCCCACCAATCCCAACGGGGTAGTCGTCTACGACCTCTCGGTGGATCCGGCGCCGCTCTTCGAACTCTCCGCCGAGCAGATTCGCCAGCGGGTCTTCGTCAGCAACGATGACCTGGCCGAGGGTGTCGAGCGCATTCCGCTCAAGGTGATCCATATCAATAAGTGTCCGGTGCTCTTCCCGGCCGGCGCCCTCAAGGACGTGGCGGGGGAGCGCAAGGGACAGTACGGCGAGATCGTCGAGCGCCTGGGCCTGGACATGGCGGCCTGTCGTGACCACTGGAAGCGCCTGGCCAGCCACCCCGAAGTGGCCTCCCGGGCCGCCGAGGTGTTCGCCGAGCCGCCCCCGGCGGGTCCGGAGGATCCCGACCTGATGCTCTACTCGGGGGGCTTCTTCTCGCCGGCGGATCGCCAGCAGATGCAGCGGGTACGGGATACCGATCCCTGGGACCTGGTGGGGGCCACTTTTGCCTTTCAGGACCCTCGCCTGGAGGAGATGCTGTTCCGGTACCGGGCGCGCAGCTTCCCCGAGACGCTGGAGGGCGAGGAGCTCGCCCGGTGGGAGGCCGACCGCTGGGCGCGCATGAATGACGCCGAGGTGGCGAGCCTCACCCTCAAGGGCTTCGCCCGGGAGATCGAGCGACTCAACCAGGTCGAGCTGACCGATCGTGATCGCCAGGTCCTCGAGGAGCTGGTGATGCACGTCGAAGCCATACTGCCGCCCCAGGCCTTCGATGCTTGAGAACATAAGAGCTAAGGGCTGATCTGATCGCGGGGCTGACCCGGCGGCAGGCCTTCGAGGAGGCGCTGTGAACCCATCCCTGGGCGCTACCGAGGCCATCCCTGGCGTAGGACCTCCTCTTCGGCCTGCCCCCTGCGCCCCTTACTCCTGGCCCTCCGGCAGCGGTACGAGGTGCTTGGTCAGTGCCAGCACGTCGTCGGGCTCATCGCCCGGATCGAAGGCGACCGCCACCGTCGGCGCGTCGCGCAACGCCTGCCAGGCCTGGCGCAGTTCGTCCGGGCTCACCGCGAGCACCCGCTCGGCCAGCCGCTCGCGGCGATCGAAGTCGGTGTCACCGTAGGCCAGGGCCCGCCACAGGCGGTCGGTGCGGCCCCCCAGGCTGGTGTCGCGCCGGGTCAGCTCGGCGTGCACCGCCTGGCGATAGGCGGCCAGGTCATCCTCCTCAAGCGTCGCCAGGGTCGCCTCGAAGTCGTCGAGGAAGGCGTCGACGTGTTCGCCGATCGCCTCGCTCCCGGTCTCGGGTGACTGCACCATCAGGGCGAGTCCCGGGGCGTCCAGCATCGGCGAGTAGCCGGCGTTGACCACGTAGCCGAGCTGCTGCTCGGTGCGCAGGCGCTGGTAGAAGGGCGTGTCGATCAACTGCCCCAGCACCGCCAGGCGCGCCTGGCTCGAGAGCGAGCGGTCCGGGCCCTGCAGGTAGCGCAGCAGTATCGATTCCTCGCGACTGGTGTGCGGGGTCAGGATGGGCAGGTCCGTGGCGGCATCCAGGGGCACCAGCTCGGGAATCGCATCGGCGGAGAGCGTCGGGGCGAGGGTATCGGCCACCCGGCGCGCGATGGTGTCGGCCTGCTCGGCACCGAGGTTGCCCACCGCCATGGCTTCCAGGCGCAGCTCGCCGAGGAAGGCATCGCGGAAGTCGCGCAGGTCCTCGGTCGTCAGGCCTTCGCTTTCCTCGAGCAGCGCCGCGCTGGGCCACTGGGGACGCACCAGGGCCTCGGCCAGGGTGCGGCTGGCCTGGCGGTGCAGCGGGTCCTGGGGGGCATTGCGCCACTCGCGCTGCAGGCGGTAGCGCACTCGCTCGAAGGTGGCCGGGGTGATCTCGCCCTCCTGCAGCTGCTCGATCACGCGCTCCATCACCACCTCCTGGCGGTCGCGCCAGCCGGAGAAGGCCAGTGTGATGCCCCGGGCGTGGGCATAGGCATCGACCCCCTGGCCGGCCAGCCGTGCCGGATAGAGCGCCTCGTTCAGGCTGTCCTCCAGCCAGCCGGCGAGCAGTCGGGCCAGCACCGCGGCGCGGGGCGCCTCGGCGGCACGCGGGTGCTGTAGGCTGAAACGCCACTCCGCCTTGGGCGTGTCGAAGCTGGCGTCGGCCATGTGCCAGAAGGCGAAGGCGGGCTCGTCGATCCGCTGCCGCGGGCGATCGTCCTGGGCGTCGAGCAGCGTGAGGTCCTCGGCGATATAGGGGTTGGGCTCGGGCAGCGCCAGCTCGTCGAGGAGCCTGCCGTCGGTGCTGTGCATGTCGTCACGCCAGGGGGCGTTGAACCAGGGCGAGGTCTGCTCGCCCTCGACGTCCGGGGCGCTGTAGAGGCGGATCAGGTTGTCGGGGGTAAGTGCGGCCAGGTAGTCGCGGGTACGCTCGCGGTCGAAGCCGTCCATGCGGTAGTCGGCATACTGCACATCCTCCACCGGGAAGCGCGCCAGGTTCATGGCCAGGCGCATGGCGTCCTGCAGGGGCGAGCCGTGCTGCTGAAACTGGAAGCTCTGTTCGGCCAGGCGCGCCTGCTGCTCATAGCGCCACGCCTCGGGGCCGGCCTCGCGGATCGTCTCGATGGCGGCGAACAGGCTGGCCTCGATGGCGTCGCGTTGCTCGGCGCCCTCCGGGGTCAGGCTGAGGCTGACGGTGAACAGGGCATGTCGGCCATCGCCCCGGGAGACCCCGGCGGAGAGGCCGTCGGCCCAGCCCGCCTGGCGCAGGGCGGCGAGCAGGCTGCCCTCGCCCTCATGACCCAGCAGGTGGGCGATCAGGTCGGCGGGCTTGTGGCGGTACTCGGCGACGGGGTCGGGTGCCGGGAAGAAGAAGCGCAGCTGACGACTGTCACGCAGCGACTGCACGGCGACCCGCCGGGGCAGCGACTCCGGCAGGGCCAGCGGGGTGGCGATCTCGGGGCGCTCGAGGCCGCGATCGGGCACCCTGGCGAAGCGCTCGGCGATCAGTGTCTCCAGCTCGTCCAGGGGCTGGGGGGCGACTACCGCCAGGTGCATGACGTTGGCGCCGTAGTGCGCCTCGTAGAAGTCGATGACCCGCTGGCGCAGGCTAGGCTCGCCCTCGGGGCGATCGGCCAGGGTCTCGCGGCTGCCCACCGAGAAGCCGGTGAAGGGGTGTTCCGGGTTCAGCAGGCGGTCGAGCACGTCGTTCTCGCGTCGACCCTCGTCGCGGATGCGCGCCATGTACTCGGAGTGCACCACGTTGCGCTCACTCTCCAGGCGGTCGGCGTTGAACAGCGGGGCGATGAAGAACTGGCTGAAGCGGTCCAGGGCGCCTTCGAGGGCATCCGGCTCGATATCGAAGAAGTAGTTGGTGTCCTGGGGGGCGGTGAAGGCGTTGTGGCTGCCGCCGTGGCGGGTCAGGTAGCCCTGATAGGCGTCCGCCTCGGGGTAGGGCTCGGTGCCCAGGAACAGCATGTGCTCGAGGAAGTGGGCGAGGCCGGCCAGGTCACCGGGGTCCTGGGCGCTGCCCACCGACACATTGAGGGAGGCCGCCGCCTTGTCGGCCTCGGGGTCGCTGACCAGCAGGGCGGTGAGGCCGTTGTCCAGGGTCACCACGCGATAGTCGCGCTCGTCGTTGGGGCTGACGCGGGGCGTGGTGGCGTCGGCCACCTCATCGATGCTCTCGGCCCGGGTCGGGGCGGCGAGCACCAGCAGGGCGAGCAGCTGCAGGCACATCAAGCAGAGGGGCAGCAGCCGCACGAGCGGCGCGAGGGTCTGGGCGCGGGTCATCGTCTCTCCAGGGAGTTCTGGTGGCGTAGCATGGGGCCTACCGGATAGGCGCAGGCCGCCTCCTGGTTCGCCGGGTTGTTCACACGTCTTGATACCGGGAAAGCGCCGAGGAGTTCCCGTGGTGCCGCGGCCAGCATGGCCTGGGCAGTCTCTGCCGGCGTCTGCGGGTCGAGCCAGCGCCGTGTGTCGTCGGAAGGGATGACCGCCGGCAGGCGGTCGCCGAGCGGCGCCAGCAGGGCGTTGGTCGGCACCGTGATCAGCGCCAGGGAATCGGTGTGCTCGGCGAGGCTGGTGTGGAAGCGACACCAGAGGGCGGCCAGCAGCAGCGGGCCGCGGTCGACCCGGGTGACCAGGAAGGGCTGCTTGGCGCGCGGCTGAGATTTCCAGACATAGATACCGGTGGCCGGAACCAGGCAGCGCCGGGCCTGGAAGGCCTCGCGAAACATGCGGCGCTCGGCCAGTGACTCCGCCCGTGCGCAGTGGGGGGCGTGGTCCAGTACCGTGAGCCAGGGCGGCGTCAGCCCCCAGAACAGCCGTCCCAGGTGCGGTCGGCCGGCCTCCAGGCGAATGCCCGAGAGCATGCGGCGGGGTGCCAGGTTGGCACTGGTCACCTGAGGCATGTCCATCACCAGGTCGGGCAGCAGCTGGCTGAAGTCGATCGGTGCGATATGCAGTCGGCCGGCCATGGGAGCTCCGGGTCAGGGTGCGTCAGGGTAACACAGCTATCGAAAACAGTGTTCGATGTGCGCTATCCTTGGGGGCCTTCACGCAACTGCCCGCTCCGGCTCGCGAGGAACTCGATGGCTCGTCCCAGACAGCATGCTCCCGAGGCACTTCATGCCCAGGTCATGGCGGCGTGCGACGCCTGGTTGCAGGACAATCCGGTACACAGCCTGTCCCTGCGTGCCCTGGCGCGCGAGGTGGGGTGCGCTCCCAGCACCCTGCTCAAGCTCTATGGCAGCTTTCATAACCTGCTGCAGCACGTCAATATCGAGACCCTCGGCCACCTGCGCGAGGTGATCGAGCCGCTGACCAGCCAGGCCACCCCGGAGGAGCGGCTGCGTGCCCTGGCCCGCGCCTACTGGCAGTTTGCCCAGCGTGAGGCCTACCGCTGGCAGCTGCTGTTCGACTTCCCGCTGGCCCAGGAAGGTGAGCTGGATCAGCGCCAGACCGAGATGATCGAGGCGCTCTTCCGCCGCGTCGAGGCCACCCTCAAGGAGTATCAGCCGGACCTCGATGACCTCGAGGCGCGCCGCCTGGGGCGCACCCTGTGGGGGAGCGTGCATGGCCTGGTGCTGCTGGGCCTCAACGAGCGCCTGGGCTACTGGCAGGGTCAGCAGCTGGAGGTGGGGGAGCTGCTCGACCAGCTGCTGGGAACTATCCTCGCCGGCCTGCGGGCCAGATAGGGGGTCCCTTGACGGCGCTGATCTGGTCCCTGGTCGCCTGTGTGGCGCTGTGGCTCGCCTGGCGGCTCGTGCAGGCGCCGCGTCCAACGGTGCGCCTGTTGGTCTATCTGCTGGTCCGCCTGATCTACCGACTGCGCCGGGTGGGGGTCGAGCACCTGCCCAGGCGCGGTGCCGCCCTGGTGGTGTGCAACCACGTCAGCTTCATGGATGCGCTGGTGATGGGAGGTGCCAGCCCGCGGCCTTTACGTTTCCTGATGGACAAGCCGATCTATGACTCCCCCTGGCTCAACTGGCTGTTCCGCCTGGTGGGTGCGATTCCCGTGGAGTCGGAGCGCTGTGACACGGGTAGCCTGCGCCGAGCGCTGGATGAGGTGAGTCGTGCGCTGCGCGATGGTGAGGTGGTGATGCTGTTTCCCGAGGGGCGGCTGACACTGGATGGCGAGGTGCAGGAGTTCCGCCGTGGCCTTGAGCTGATCCTTGCGCGTGATCCGGTGCCGGTGATTCCGGCGGGCCTCTCCGGGTTGTGGGGGTCATGGACCTCCCACTGCCACGGCCGAGCCCTGAGCGGGCGACCACGCCGCTTCCGCGCCCGGGTGATGTTGCGGCTCGGCGAGCCGCTCTCGCCGGGTGCGGCCACCCGGCGCCACCTGCAGGCCCGGGTAAGCGAGCTCAAGTGCGAAGGGGATGCCTGGACCCAGCCGCTAGCCGAACAGCAGGTCCAGCGGCACTGAGCTGGGCTCTCGGCTCAGCGCCGTCGTGGTGCCGGCCAGCAGCGGGCCTCGGTGATCAGGTTGTCGCGTACCTCCTGGATCTCCATGCGCACGCCACCCACCTGCAGCGAGACCGGACCCTCCGGAAACGCCTCCAGGTGCTCGAGGATCAGGCCGTTGAGTGTCTTGGGACCATCGGTGGGCAGCTGCCAGCCCAGTGACTTGTTGACGTCGCGGATATTGGCGGTGCCTTCGATCACCACGCTGCCGTCCTCCTGGCGGTGGATCTCCTCCTCCATGCCCGCCACATCGGTGGTGAACTCGCCGACGATCTCCTCGAGGATATCCTCCAGCGTCACCAGCCCCTCCACATCGCCGTACTCGTCCACCACGATGCCGATGCGGCGCTTCTGCTTCTGGAAATTGAGCAGTTGGGTATGCAATGGGGTGGATTCGGGAATGAAGTAGGGCTCTCTAGCCTCCTGCACGATGGCCGCCTTGGTCACCTCGCTGCGGGAGAGGAAGCGTGCCGCGTTGCGCAGGTGCAGCATGCCGATGATGTTGTTGATGTCACCCTTGTAGACCGGGAGCCGGGTGTGCTGGCTGGTACGGATCTGGGCGAGGATTTCCTCGAGGCCATCGTCGAGGTTGATGCCGACGACCTCATGGCGCGGCACCATGATGTCGTTCACGGTGACGTTCTCGAGGTCGAGGATGGAGAGCAGCATCGTCTGGTGGCGCTGCGGAATCAGGGTGCCCGCTTCATGGACCACGGTGCGCAGCTCGTCGCGGGTCAGGTTGTCGCCGTCGCCATCGATGTTGCGCACGCCGATCAGGCGCAGCAGGCCGTTGGAGATCACGTTGACCAGCCACACCAGCGGATAGAGCAGCTTGAGCAGCGGTTCGAGCACCAGCGAGGCGGGGAAGGCGATGCGTTCCGGCTTCACCGCCGCATAGGTCTTGGGGGTGACCTCGGCGAAGATCAGGATGGTGATGGTCAGGGCGGCGGTGGCCACGGCAGGGCCGGTGACGTCGCCGAGGAAGTGAATGGCGATGATGGTGGCGATGGATGCTGCCAGGTTGTTGACGAAGTTGTTGCCGATCAGGATCACGCCGATCAGCCGATCGGGACGAGCGAGCAGCCTGGCGACTCTCTGGGCGCGGGCTTCGCCGCTGTTGACCCGGTGGCTGAGACGGTAGCGATTGATGGACATCATGCCGGTCTCGGAGCTCGAGAAGAAGGCAGACAGGCAGACAAGCAGGAACAGCAGGCCGAACAGCAATCCCAGTGGGAAGTCGTCGCTCAAGTCGAAGGGTCCTCGGTCGCGGGTCAGGCTCGATTTGACGGGAGGTGGGCGCGCGGTGTCAAGACGATGGAAAGTCGTTCAACCGCGGCCGAGCAGCACTTCCAGCACGAAGCGGCTGCCGAAGTAGGCCACCAGCAGTACCGCGCTGCCGCCCAGGGTCCAGCGCACGGCACGCATGCCACGCCAGCCCAGTCGGTGATGGCTGAACAGCAGGGTGGCGAAGATCACCCAGGCGGCCAGCGAGAGGATGGTCTTGTGGGCGAGGTGCTGGGCGAACATGTTGTCGAGGAACGCGAAGCCGCTGATGATCGCGAGGGTCAGCAGCCCCATGCCGGCCCAGATCAGCTCGAAGAGCAGGCGCTCCATGGAGGTGAGCGGAGGCAGGGCCTGGACGATGCCGCGGATCTGGTGATGGCGCAGGGCACGGTTCTGCAGGCCAAGCAGCACGGCCTGGACGGCGGCGATGGCGAGTACCGCAAACCCCAGCAGGGAGCTGATGGCATGCAGTGCCACGCCGGGAGGCAGGTCATCGGAGTGTGGCGCCGCCGGCACCGTCGCGGCCAGCAGTAGCGCGATTCCCGCCAACGGCAGGATACCCGTTGCGGCACCCAGTACTGGTTTGAACAGGCTGATACCCAGCAGCAGGGCGACCGCCATGGCGCTGATCAGCACCATGCTGGCGTAGAGCCCCGGCAGCACCTGGGCATCGTGACCGAACAGGCCGATGACCAGTGGCAGGTGACACAGCAGACCCAGCAGTGCGAGGCCGCGTACCAGCATCGGTTGCGGCGCGACTCGGCGAGCCAGGGTCAACCCCTGCCAGGAGGCGGCGGCGATGTAGAAGAGGAAGGCTATTATGGCCAGGGCGAGCGCCTGCATGGGTTGCGATCCGTGCGCCTGTGGAAGTGAACAGCATAAGGGTGACTAGCGTGCGGCTACTATACCCAATCCCCCGCCTGCCGCACAGGCCGTGGCCTGCGGTACCTCGTCCCGGGGCGCGAAGCCAGGTGCATGGAGAGTCGCGCCCACAGCGCGTATAATCGCCCGCAACCTTCAGGCCATCGCACATGTGGAGAGGCCAATGTTCCAGAATCTCAGTGAGCGCCTGTCGCAGACGCTCAAGTCGATCAAGGGTCAGGCGCGCCTGACCGAAGACAACGTCAAGGATACCCTGCGCGAGGTGCGCCGGGCCCTGCTCGAAGCCGACGTCGCCCTGCCGGTAGTCAAGGACTTCATCGAGAGGGTGCGCGAGCGCGCCGTGGGCCAGGAGGTCTCGAAGAGCCTCTCGCCCGGTCAGCAGTTCGTCAAGATCGTCCAGCAGGAGCTCGAGGCGACCATGGGCGAGGCCAATGAGGGCCTGACGCTCAAGGGCTCGCCGGCGGTGGTCCTGATGGCCGGCCTGCAGGGTGCAGGCAAGACCACCTCGGTGGCCAAGCTGGCGCGCTACCTGCGCGAGCGCGAGAAGAAGAAGGTGCTGGTGGTTTCCGCTGACGTCTATCGTCCGGCGGCCATCGATCAGCTCGAGACCCTGGCGAAGGAGGTCGAGGTCGACTTCTTCCCGTCGCGCTCCGACCAGAAACCTGTCGATATCGCCGAGGCGGCGATCCGGCACGCCAAGATCCAGTTCCATGACGTGGTGCTGGTGGATACCGCCGGTCGCCTGGCCATCGACGAGGCGATGATGGCGGAGATCCAGGCGCTGCACAAAGCCGTCTCGCCCCAGGAGACGCTGTTCGTCGTCGACGCCATGACCGGTCAGGACGCCGCCAACACCGCCAAGGCCTTCCACGAGGCCCTGCCGCTGACCGGCGTGATCCTGACCAAGGCCGACGGCGACGCCCGCGGCGGTGCCGCGCTCTCGGTGCGCCATATCACCGGCAAGCCGATCAAGTTCATGGGCGTGGGCGAGAAGGTCGACGCCCTGGAGCCCTTCCACCCGGACCGTGTCGCCTCGCGGATCCTCGGCATGGGCGACGTGCTGTCGCTGATCGAGGAAGCCGAGCGCACCGTCGACAAGGGCAAGGCCGAGAAGCTGGCCAAGAAGGTCAAGAAGGGCCAGGGCTTCGATCTCGAGGACTTCCGCGACCAGCTCCAGCAGCTCAAGAAGATGGGCGGCATGGGCGGCCTGCTTGGCAAGCTGCCGGGCATGGGGCAGATGGCAGAGATGGCCCAGGGCCCCGGTCCCGAGAAGGAGATGGGCAAGCTCGAGGCACTGATCAACTCCATGACACCCCAGGAGCGCCGCAAGCCGGAGATCATCAACGGCTCGCGCAAGCGGCGCATCGCCGCCGGCGCCGGCCTGCAGGTGCCTGACCTGAACCGCCTGCTCAAGCAGCACAAGCAGATGCAGAAGATGATGAAGAAGGCGGGCAAGAAGGGCGGCATGCAGAACATGATGCGCGGCATGTCCGGCATGATGGGGGGCGGCGGCCCGGGAGGCCCCGGTGGCATGGGGGGCATGGGCGGAATGGGTGGTCCGGGCGGCAAGCCCTGGCGATAAACCCGAAAAAGGTTCCCAAACGGGGCTGTTTTCCGTAGAATGCTGCGTCTTCACTGGCAGGACCGCGAATGGCGCGGTCATCGTCGTGACCGAATCCAACTCAACCGAAGGACTGACTAGGCCATGGTTACCATTCGTCTGGCTCGTGGTGGCGCCAAGAAGCGTCCCTTCTACCACCTGACCGTTACCGATTCCCGCAACGCCCGCGACGGCCGTTTCATCGAGCGTCTCGGCTTCTTCAACCCGGTCGCCCGCGGCCAGGAAGAGCGTCTGCGCATCGACCTCGACCGTATTGCCCACTGGCAGAGCCAGGGTGCCCAGCTCTCCGGCCGCGTCGCCGAGCTGGTCAAGGAAGCTCGCAAGCAGGCCTGAGGCCTGATGCGATGGTTATCTCGGTTCCGAGGTCGTCGATGAGCGAATCTGCCAAGGCTCAGCCCGCCGACGATCATGTGGTGCTGGGAAAGCTGACCAGCCCCTATGGCGTGAAGGGCTGGCTCAGGGTGTACTCGTACACCAGCCCCATGGAGGGCATCCTCGACTACTCCGAGTGGGTAGTGCGTCACGGCGAGACGCTCGAGCGTCGCCGCCTGGTGCAGGGGCGCCGCCATGGCAAGAGCCTGGTGGCCCGGCTGGAGGGCTGTGATAGCCGCGAGGCCGCCGAAGCGCTGGCCGGTGCGGAGATCGTGATGCCCAAGGCCGAGTTGCCCGAACTGACCGGCGACGACTTCTACTGGCACGAACTGGAAGGCCTGCGGGTCGTGACCCGCGAGGGCAGCGTGCTGGGGCGCATCGACCACCTCTTCGAGACCGGCGCCAACGACGTCATGGTCGTGAAGGGGAGTCTCGAGGCGGACGCCATCGACGCCCGCGAGCGGCTGCTGCCGTTCCTGCCCGAGGAGGTGATCCTCGAGGTCGACCTCGAGGCTGGCGTGATGACTGTCGACTGGGATCCCGAATTTTGACGGAATCCGAACCGACCCCGGTCGAGTCGGTGCCCGACATGTGGATCGGCGTCGTCTCGCTGTTTCCGGAGATGTTCGAGGCGATAACCCGCCACGGCGTCACTGGTCGGGCAGTGGACAAAGGACGTATCGCGCTGGAGATCTGGAACCCGCGCGACTACGCCAGCGACCGGCATCGCACCGTCGACGACCGCCCCTACGGTGGCGGGCCGGGGATGCTGATGAAGGTCGATACCCTGCGCGCGGCGATCCACGCCGCCAGGGCCAGGGCCGAGCAGGCCACCGGGCAGCGTCCCAGGGTGATCTATCTGTCGCCCCAGGGGCGGCGGCTCGACCAGGCCGGCGCGCAGGAACTGGCTGCCGGACCACCCCTGGTGGTGGTGGCCGGGCGTTACGAAGGCATCGATGAACGCGTGGTTGAGAGCGACATCGATGAGGAGTGGTCGATCGGCGACTACGTGCTGAGCGGCGGCGAGCTGCCGGCCATGGTGCTGATCGATGCCGCGGCAAGGCTGGTGCCCGGAGTGCTGGGCCATCAGGATTCCGCGGTCGAGGACTCCTTCAATGACGGGCTGCTGGACTGCCCGCACTACACCCGCCCGGAGGCGATCGACGGGCGGCAGGTGCCGGAAGTCCTGCTCAGCGGCAATCATGGCGCCATCCGGCGCTGGCGGCTGAAGCAGTCCCTGGGGCGTACCTGGCAGCGGCGCCCCGACCTGCTGGAAGGCAGGGAGTTGAGCAAGGAGCAGCGCGAGCTGCTCCGGGAGTACCTCGAGGAACACGCGCTGCTCGCCAGATAGGGCAGGGCGGAGGTGCGGGACATCCAAGCCGCCGAGCTTGTGGCCCCGCGTCACCCATTATCTCCCGCGCTCTCGAGTTCGTTCGAGCGCCGGGATCACGATTCACCGGCAAGCCAAGCGACCGCTGAATCAGGTTATCAAGGAGTCATTGTCATGAGCAGCAAGAACAAGGTGATCCAGGCGCTCGAAGCCGAGCAGATGAGCAAGGAGATCCCGGCCTTCGCCCCCGGCGACACCGTGGTCGTCCAGGTCAAGGTCAAGGAAGGCAACCGCGAGCGTCTCCAGGCCTTCGAAGGTGTGGTGATCGGCAAGCGCAACCGCGGCCTGAACTCCGCCTTCACCGTGCGCAAGATCTCCCACGGTGTCGGCGTCGAGCGTACCTTCCAGACCTACAGCCCGCTGGTCGACTCCATCAGCGTCAAGCGTCGCGGCGACGTACGCCAGGCCAAGCTGTACTACCTCCGTGAGCGCAGCGGCAAGTCTGCTCGCATCAAGGAAAAGCTGGTCTGAGGCCGAGGCCTCGCAGCCTTCGATCCGGGGCCCTGTCCCGGCTCGACCGAGAAACCCCGTCACCGCTTGCGCGGGGCGGGGTTTCCTTTTACCCGAGGCATGCCCACCGGAGCCTGCCATGAGCGCGTCCGACGACAGTGCCACCATCGATGCCTTCCTCGATGCCCTGTGGCTCGAGCAGGGGGTGAGCGAGCATACGCTGGCCGCCTACCGTCGTGACCTGGCTGCCTGGGCGGCGCGTCTCGCCGAGGGTGGCGAGAGCCTGGTCACGCCGGCCCCCGCAAGCCTGCCGACCTGGCTCGATGAGCGGCGTGTGGCCGGCTACCAACTGCGCAGCAACGCCCGGCTGCTCTCCAGCCTGCGTCGCTTCTACCGCTGGGCGCTGGAGACGGGGCGCATCGAGCGTGATCCGCTGGCCGAGGTTCGCCTGCCGCGGGTGCGCCCCAGCCTGCCGGAGACCCTGGAGGAGGCCGAGGTGGAGCGGCTGATCGCCGCGCCGGATATCACGACCGACCTGGGGCTGCGCGACCGCACCATGCTGGAGGTGCTCTACGGGGCGGGGCTGCGTGTCTCGGAGCTGGTGGGGCTGACCACCGATGCCGTGAACCTGCGCCAGGGCGTGGTCAGGGTGCGCGGCAAGGGCGACAAGGATCGCCTGGTGCCGCTGGGCGAGGAGGCCGTGGACTGGGTCTCGCGCTACCTGCGTACCGCCCGCGGGACGCTGATGCGCGACGCCACCCGGCCCGCACTCTTCCCGGGGCGCGACGATCAGCCGCTGACACGGCAGGCCTTCTGGTACCGGATCAAGCACCATGCCAGGATCGCTGGTATCGAGCGCTCGCTGTCACCGCATACCCTGCGCCACGCCTTCGCCACCCATCTGTTGAATCATGGGGCCAATCTGCGTGTCGTACAGATGCTGCTCGGTCACAGTGACCTCTCTACCACCCAGATCTATACCCATGTGGCCCAGGCGCGTCTGGAGCGCCTGCATGCCGACCACCACCCACGAGGATGAATCATGACGACTCCTTCCCGGATCCTTCTTCTCGGCCTGCTGGCCGCGCCTCTGGCGGCCCTGTTTTCGGCGCCGGCACTCGCCCAGCAGGAGGGGGCCGAGCGTCTCGCCGAGCGGCTCTCGGTCAACGGCCAGTCGATGCCGGTGCAGAGTGTGCGCGAGGCGCCGATGGAGGGCCTCTTCGAGGTGCGCCTGGAGACCGGCGAGCGTTTCTACAGCGACGCCGAGGGGGAGCACTTCCTGGTGGGTGACCTCTACCGCAATGGCGAGCAGGGCCTGGTCAACCTGACCGAGGAGGGGCGCAACACCGAGCGCGCAGCACGACTGGAGCAGGTGCCGGAGTCGGAGAGGGTCATCTTCCGTGGGCCGGAGAGCCGTGCCCAGGTGCTGGTGTTCACCGATACCACCTGCCCCTACTGCCAGCAGCTCCACGAGGAAGTACCTCGGCTCAACGAGCTGGGCATCGAGGTGCACTACCTGGCCTTCCCGCGCAGCGGCATGAATGCACAGGGCGCGCGCACCATGCAGCAGGTGTGGTGTGCCGACAACCCTGCCGAGGCGATGAGTGCCGCCAAGCGCGGCGATTCGCTTTCGGCCTCAGCAGACTGCGACAATCCGGTCGAGTCACAGTATCATCTGGGGCTGGAACTGGGCGTCCAGGGGACGCCGGCTATTGTACTGCCGGACGGTCGTCTGGTGCCGGGCTACGTGCCCGCCGAGCGCCTGGCCGCCATGCTGGGGCTCGAGGAATAAGACGCACGCCATACAACCAACTCGGAAGACGCGAGCAGGAGCAATACATTGAAACCGGTGAGAGTAGGAATCTGTGGGCTGGGGACCGTCGGCGGCGGAACCTTCAACGTGCTGACGCGCAACGCCGATGACATTGCCCGGCGGGCTGGGCGGCCGATTGCCATCGAGCAGGTCGCCTATCGCACCCCCAATCCCGAGTGTGACCTTACCGGCATCAACACCACTGCCGATGTCTTCGAGGTGGCCAGCAATCCGGATGTCGACGTGCTGGTGGAGCTGATCGGTGGCTACGACGTGGCCCGGGAGTTGGTGCTTGCCGCCATCGAGAACGGCAAGCATGTGGTCACTGCCAACAAGGCGCTGATCGCCGTGCACGGTAACGAGATCTTCGCGGCAGCCCATGAGAAGGGCGTGATCGTGGCCTTCGAGGCCGCGGTGGCCGGCGGCATTCCGGTGATCAAGTCGCTGCGCGAGGGACTCGGTGCCAACCGCATCGAGTGGGTGGCCGGCATCATCAACGGTACTGGCAACTACATCCTCACCCACATGCGCGACGAGGGCCGGGCCTTCGACGATGTGCTGGCTGAGGCCCAAGCGCTGGGCTATGCCGAGGCCGACCCGACCTTCGACGTCGAAGGTATCGATGCCGCCCACAAGCTGACCATCCTCGCCTCCATCGCCTACGGCGTGCCGCTGCAGTTCGAAAAGGCCTATACCGAGGGCATCTCCCGGGTCACCGCCGAGGACGTGGAGCAGGCCGACAACCTGGGCTATGTGATCAAGCATCTGGGTATCTCCAAGCGCACCGAGCAGGGCCTGGAGCTGCGCGTGCACCCGACCCTGATCCCCAAGGAGCGGCTGCTGGCCAATGTGCACGGCGTCAAGAACGCCATCGCCGTGATGGGTGACGCCGTAGGCCCGACCCTCTACTACGGCGCCGGTGCCGGCGCCGAGCCCACCGCCTCGGCGGTGGTGGCAGACCTGCTCGACGTGGCCCGCGACATCACCACCGATCACCACTACCGGGTGCCCTACCTGGCCTTCAGCGGCATCAGCGAGGACGTCAGCCAGCTGCCGATCATGCCCATGGAGGAGATCACCACCGCCTACTACCTGCGGCTGCTGGCGGTGGATCGTCCCGGCGTGCTGGCGCGGGTGGCCACCATCCTCTCCGAGCAGGGCATCTCCATCGAGGCACTGATCCAGAAGGAGGCCACCGAGGGCGAACTGGTACCGATCATCCTGCTGACCCACCGCACTCGCGAGCAGCACATGAACGAGGCGATTCGCCAGATCGAGTCCATGGCCGATATCGCCGGCCCGGTGACCCGGATTCGCGTCGAGTCCCTGGACGAGCAGGAGTAAGCCATGCGCTATATCAGTACCCGCGGGCAGGCGCCCGCGCTCTCCTTCGAGGAGGTCGTGCTCACCGGCATGGCCAGTGACGGCGGCCTCTACGTACCGGAAGAGGTTCCCACGCTCACCCGTGACGACCTCGCCGCCATGGCCGGGCTCTCCTATGCCGAGATCGCCTTCCGGGTGATGAAGCCCTTCGTCAATGGCGAGATCGACGACGAGACCTTCCGCGGCATCGTCGAGGAGGCCTACGCCACCTTCAGCCACGACGCCGTGGTGCCCCTCAACCAGCTCGACGCCAACCACTTCCTGCTCGAGCTTTTCCACGGCCCGACCCTGGCCTTCAAGGACGTGGCGCTGCAGCTGCTGGGCCGCATCCTCGACCACTTCCTGAAGAAGCGCGGCGAGCGGGCAGTGATCATGGGGGCGACCTCCGGTGACACCGGTTCGGCCGCCATCGAGGGCTGCCGCCACTGCGACAACCTCGACATCTTCATCCTCCACCCCTACAACCGGGTCTCGGAGGTGCAGCGCCGCCAGATGACCACGGTGCTTGCGGACAACGTCTTCAACGTCGCCATCGAGGGCAACTTCGACGACGCTCAGGCGATGGTCAAGGCGAGCTTCGCCGACCAGTCCTTCCTGAATGGCACCCGCCTGGTGGCGGTCAACTCCATCAACTGGGCGCGCATCATGGCCCAGATCGTCTACTACGTGGCCTCCGCCGTGGCGCTGGGCGCGCCACAGCGCAAAGTGAGCTTCTGCGTGCCCTCGGCCAACTTCGGCAACGTCTTCGCCGGCTACATGGCCTACCGCATGGGGCTGCCGGTGGAGCGCTTCGTGATCGCCACCAACGCCAATGACATCCTGCACCGCACCCTGGCTGCCAACGACTTCTCGAAGCAGGAGCTCAAGGCGACCCTGGCGCCCTCCATGGATATCGTTGTGTCGTCCAACTTCGAGCGGCTGCTGTTCGAGGCCTACGAGCGTGACGGCGCCGCCGTGGCCGAGCTGCTCGAGCGTTTCCAGGCCGAGCCCACGGCCCTGGCGGATGCGCCCCTGGCCAGGCTGCGGAAGAAGTTCGCCAGCCACAGCGTGGATGATGCCACCATCCTCGAGGTGATCCGCGAGGCGCACCACCGCACCCAGGAGATCCTCGACCCGCACACCGCCACCGGCTACCGCGCCGCGGAGCGCGAGCGGGGTGATGCCGCCGTGCCGATGATCACCCTGGCCACCGCCCACCCGGCCAAGTTCGCCGAGGCTGTGGTCAAGGCGGGCTTCCCGGGCGTGCCGCTGCCGCCACACATGGACGACCTGCTGGAGCGCGAGGAGCGCTACAGCGTGCTGCCGGCGGAGCTTTCTGCCGTCCAGCAGTTCGTCGTCGAGAATCGCCGCTGAGTCTGCCAGCAGTATTCAGCTCCGAGTCTGCATGACGCTCGGGGCTGATCCGGCGACAGACCTGCGAGGGGGCGCTGTGAACCCCTCCCTGGGCGTATATGGAGTCCTCCCCGTTTGCAAGCACGAGGCACGATGGTCGGTAGGTACGACTGCACACGTATATCCGGTCTCGTTAATGATGCTCTGATGAGCATCGGACCTTGATGGGCTATCCGCACGTCAGCTCCCAATCGCTACCTCGAGCTCACAAGGCTCAGCGTCCAGAAGGGGTTGTCTGACGTCGGTTCGACCTGTTCGCCATCCTGCAGCATGCTCAGCAATCGTGGTGGACGGTGCTCAATATTATACTAACGTGCTAAATCCAATGGTTTTTCATGCCGAAAGCCGGGACGCCAGCGACGCATCATAGGCGCTCTCATGGCGGGTTACCGCCCAGGCGATCCGTGCCGTCTTGTTGGCCAGTGCGACGACCGCCACATTGGCATGTTTGTGCTCGGCCAGGTGCCTGACCCACTGGCTCAGGCCGTCGTCCTTGGTGCCCACATGCCGGAGCACCGATCGCGCACCATGCACCAGTAGCTTGCGCAGGTAACTGTCGCCGCGTTTGCTGATGCCCAGCAGGCGGTCTCGCCCCCCGGTGCTGTGTTGTCGAGGCGTCAAGCCGAGCGAGGCGGCAAAATCTCGCCCCCGCCGAAAGTTCTTGCCATCGCCGAGGGCGCCGGCCAGCGCGGTGGCGGTCAGTGGACCGATACCCTGCAGTGTCATCAGCCGCTTGGCCACGGGGTCTGCCTTGGCCTGTCGCTCGAGGCTCGCCGTGACCGTCGCGATGCGCTCATCCAGGTGACGCAGATCCTCGGCAAGGCCGGCAAGCAGGACACGGAAGGCAT